>CAVAPH010000006.1:0-40570 GCA_963590455.1 bacterium
CCCGGCGAGATTTGACATCTTATCGAGAAAGATGTGGTTGAACAGTGCTATTATCCTGCCGATGCCGAGCATGGCGAGAATGGTGCCGAGGCCGACGCCGATTATTTTGCCGGCGAATATAAGACCGATAGAAATAGTAATGCAGACGTTTAAAAGGTCAAAGCAGTTTTTCGTGAGACCTACAGGCTTATGAGTCAGATCCGCCAGAGCCTGAACTATGCCGTCGCCCGGATTCGGGACAAGGCGCATATCCAGCGACATTGCAGCACCTATGCCGGTCAGCACGATGGCGAGCACGAGCACCAGAAGCCGCGCGGCGACGCCCTCCGCGGACGGGATCATATCTGAAAATACATTCATGACTCTTGTGAACACGATACTCAGCGGCAGCTGAAGCAGATCCTTCCCGATGATTGCCGCCTTCGGTTTGCCCTTGTTCTGCAGGCAGTGTATTATAATCTCCATAACCACAAACACGCTATAGAGCACAAAGGTCATATCGCCTATGCTGACGCCTGATATTATCGACAGGCTTTGAGCGACGGAAATTATTGCGGAGACACCGAAGCCGGATTTTGTGTTGAGAATTATTCCGAGCGCGATGGTGACCAGACCGAGTACGTAAAAAAACCAACGATAGATTAAACTCTTCTTCATTATAGTGCTATTTTCCCTTTCCTATGAGTTCTATGGGCAGCATATTATTTCATATGCTGCCCGAATTTTTTGTTATATTATTTTATATTATTTTTATTCTGTGAGCATATATATCTGATATTCGCAGTCAGTTCCGGCAACGGAGGAGACAAGCTCATAGCCGTAATCCTCAAGAGCGCCGTGCCGCGCACCGGCGGTGGAGACTACGATGTATTTGCAGTCAGCCTCAAGTGCCTTTTGCGCTGTCACGTCCAGATCAAGCTCATCGTTGTCATCATACATGAAGTCGGTCTTGTGCTGGTAGGGGAGAATAATTGCGGCGTTATACTCGCGCATCCAGAAGAAGAGATGATTCGGCACGAGAACACGCGCCTCCTGCCCCTCGTTGAGCGTATAGATCGTGTCACTGACCTCTTTTGCACCGTATATCAGCTTTTCCGCATTGTCAGCCTTGACGAAGGATATACCGGCGTGGCTGCCCTCTGTAATGAACAGCAGTACCACAACAAAGCCAACCAGCAGCACGCACTTTTTCCAGCGCGTCTTTATATCATAATAAGCGCGGATGATGCAATATATGAACACACCGCCTATAGGCAGCGGCCAGAAGACTCTGACAACACGCTCCGGGTCCTCCATGAATTTGATCATATAGTGAATGAAAACGGGGTTAAAAATAAAGAGACAGAGAATAAGAGAGGGGTACACGAAATATTTCCGCGCCCGGTCATCCTCCTTGGATGGGGAGAGCAGAATGTAAAGGCAGCAGATTATAAACGGGATGAACAGTCGCCCGTCAAGCGTGCCGAGCTTGTACACGGAGAGAGTCTCTTCAAAGATTATTTTCAGACTTTCAATCATTGCCGAGCCTCCTTATACGACGAAATGCGCGGCCATCAGCGCGAGGCTGGGCGTGCAGCAGAGCGCGAGCTTCCATATGGCGGAGAAATCGCGCCGGCGTATAATATACACAAGCCCCCAGCAGCCCAGCAGCATCAGCGCGATTTCGGCGGAGCTGGACGCGACTGTGCACCCGGCGGCGTTAGCAAGAAAGCAGCCGAACCACAGCCATTTTCTCCGCGCGGCGTTCTCTTCGTCCTCGGTCAACAGGAAGAAAAAGAGCGCGATTGGGCAGATGACACTCGGCCCGAAGGCCTTGCCCATCCAGGGGTAGCATATTATCCAGGTGAAGCGCAGGTTCATCGCCACGGCGCAGATCTCGTAGAACACACTCAGCAGCATCATGGCAAGTATGATCTTCTCTCTGTCCTCACGGAAGAAAAAGCGCACGAGGCGATAGATCACGAAATAGAATATTACTATCAAAAAGCCGGGGAGCACCGTGCGCGCCAGAACGAGCACGTGGAATGAGAAGAGCTTTGCGAACATCGCCAGAAACAGCGGCCAGGGCGAGAACACATAGGACAGATAGCTGCCCATGTTCTCAAAATAGTTATACGCCGTGCCTATAGTCGGGTCTGTGCGGAAAATATCGTCGGTATACATGGCGGTGTTCGCAATGCCGAGATACCAGGCGTCGTCAATGTTCCATGTCCCGCCGCCGAGGGTCGTGCGCAGAATCTGCCATATGATTATCGCGGCCGTCACGAGAACAAAAACAAGCTCGGTTTTGGAGAGCTTTTCGCGCGGAGCTTTCGGCAGCTTCGGCATTTTTGAGGCGAGGAACAGACCCGCTATCGCGACGGCAGAGATAAGCACAAAGTATACCGCCGTCATCAGCGAGAACGACAGTCCCAGTGCAAAGAACGGAATGTAAACGAGCTCAAAGATTGTCAGCATCGCGCAAAGGCCGAAGAGATAGACAAGGCCGTTGTCGAACTGCCTCTTATGCAGGAATACAAAGCCTGTCCCCAGCGGCCAGAGCAGCAGCCCCGCAGCGAGCGCGACGACGCGGGACGCAACTGAAATAATGTCAGACATATTAAAAATAAGTTCCTTTTTCAGTATAAATCGAGAGAGATTATAACACAGCAGACATGTGAAAATCAATATGCTGAAAAAGCCTGAAAACCGTGTATCTGCCCTTGAAAAAAATACGGCGCGAGTTTATTATCTAATAAAAACCCGAAAGCGAGGGCGGAAGCCGTGAACGGAATAAAAGAGAATCTGCTCTGCACGGCGGAGGAGCTGGACATCGTAAAGACCTTTGAATGCGGGCAGTGCTTTCGCTGGAACGCGGACGAGAACGGAATATATACGGGCACGGCTTACGGGCACGCGGCGAAGCTGCGCACGGAAAACGGCAGCGTTTTCATCACATCCGACGCGCCTTTGACGCTCTGGCAGGATTACTTTGATCTCTCGCGTGACTATGCAGGGATAAGCCGGGAGTTTAACGGCGGAGAGTATTTGGCGCAGTGCGTTGAGTACGGGCAGGGCATACGCATACTCCGGCAGGAGCCGTGGGAGGCGCTGTGCTCGTTTATTATCTCTCAGTGCAATAATATTAAGCGAATAAAAGGCATAGTCGAGCGGCTGTGTGCGCTCTTCGGCGAACCGTTCGAGGCCTTCGGAGAAAAGTTTTACGCGTTCCCGGATGCTGATGTTATTGCTGCGCTTGATATTAATGATCTCGCGCCGCTGAGATGCGGATACCGCGCGGAGTATATTATCAATGCCGCACGCGCCGTCGCAGAGGGAGAGCTCAATCTCGAGAGCCTGTACGAATGTGATTATCAGCAGGCTAAACGGGAGCTTTTAAAACTCAAGGGCGTGGGCGAGAAGGTTGCAAACTGCGTGGTGCTCTTCGGATTGCAGCATCTTGAGGCCTTCCCGATTGACGTGTGGATACGCCGCGCGCTCAAGGCGCATTTTCCGAAAAATTTCGATCCGGCGACGCTCGGAGACTACGCCGGGCTTGCGCAGCAGTACATTTTTTACTATGCGCGTGAGCACGGAGAGCCGTGAGTTCGGCGCGATGTACAAAGCGGATTTTCGTCTCTTGACAATGTCGTTCAATCTGTTATAATGGCTCAAATTTACCGAGGGATTTACCGTCGATAAAAATATAATTTAATATACGGAGGATATAATATGGGGCTTGGTGAACTGTATTCCCAGCGCTTTGTGGGCGAAGGACTTACCTTTGACGACGTGCTGCTCGTTCCGGCGGAGAGCGATGTGCTCCCGGCAGATGTTGATTTGTCAACGTGGCTGACAAAGAAGATCAGGCTGAATGTGCCGGTTATGAGTGCGGCAATGGACACCGTTACTGAGTATCGCATGGCGATTGCAATCGCGCGCGAGGGCGGCATCGGTGTTATCCACAAGAACATGAGCATTGACACCCAGAGTGAGCAGGTGGACATGGTAAAGCGCTCGGAAAACGGCGTCATAACCAACCCGTTTTTCCTCAATGCAGGCCATACTCTCGGCGATGCGGACGCACTGATGGCAAAGTTCCGCATTTCCGGCGTGCCCATAGTTGACGAGGAAGGCAAGCTTATCGGTATCATCACGAACCGCGACATGAAGTTCGAGACGGACATGAACCGCCGTATTGACGACGTCATGACCAAGGACGGCCTTATCACCGGCCTTGAGGGCACCACTCTTGACGAGGCCAAGGAAATCCTCCAGAAGAACCGCATCGAAAAGCTCCCGATAGTCGACAAGGACTACCATCTCAAGGGACTTATCACGATAAAGGACATTGAGAAGGTCCTCAAGTACCCCAAGTCCGCCAAGGACTCCGCAGGCAGACTGCTCTGTGCGGCTGCAATCGGCGTCACGAACGATATACTCGACAGAAGCGGCGCACTTATCGATGCCGGTGCCGACGTGCTGGTGCTCGACAGTGCACACGGCCACTCAGCAAATATTATGCGCTGCGTCTCTCTTGTCAAGGAGCATTTCCCCGACATACAGCTCATCGCCGGCAACGTTGCCACTCCTGAGGCAACAGAGGCACTTATCCGTGCCGGTGCTGACTGCGTAAAGGTCGGTATAGGCCCCGGCTCCATCTGCACCACCCGTGTCGTCGCAGGTATCGGTGTGCCGCAGATCACCGCAATACTCCAGTGTGCCGAGATGGCAGACAAGTACGGCATCCCCGTTATTGCAGACGGCGGCATCAAGTACTCCGGCGATATCGTCAAGGCAATCGCCGCGGGCGGCCAGGTCGTTATGATGGGCTCCATGCTCGCAGGCTGCGACGAGGCACCGGGCGAGACCGAAGTGTACCAGGGCCGTCAGTTCAAGGTCTACCGCGGCATGGGCAGCCTCGGCGCAATGCAGAACGGCAGTAAGGATCGCTACTTCCAGACGAATAATAAGAAGCTCGTCCCGGAGGGCGTCGAGGGTCGTGTGCCTTACAAGGGGGCAGTTTCTGAGACCATCTATCAGATGATGGGCGGCCTGCGTTCCGGTATGGGCTACTGCGGCGCACATAACATAGAGGAGCTGCGTACAAACAGCAAGTTCGTGCGTATCACCTCTGCAGGTCTTAAAGAGAGCCATCCCCACGATATATACATCACCAAGGAAGCTCCGAACTACACCATGCATCCGTAATAATAAAAATATATCCCTGTTTCGTGCTTTTATCAGTCACGAAACAGGGATATTTGCGTTTTAAAATATTATCAGGGCGTCGCACTCGGGCTCGGTGATACTGCGGCCGTGGTTGTCGAAGTATCGGTTGAAGTATCGGTTGAGGGAATTTCAAGCTCGAGGTAGCTCTCAACAATGTCAAGAACGGTCTCGTCCTTTAAGATCATGGATATCTCTATGCGCCGGTTCGAGGCGCGGCCGGTCTCGCTGCTGTTGTCCGCCACGGGGCGCGTTGCGCCGTAGCCCGCGGCACAGAAATACTGCGCATATGGGGAGAGCGCGCCGCTATGGGCATTGAGCAGATAGCTTAAAACCGAGTTTGCCCTGTCGGTTGAGAGAACGCGGTTCTCCGCCGCCGTGCCGGTGCTGTCGGTGTGGCCGGAGATGACAATGCTGTCGACGTATTTGGAGTTTTCCTCGTCCGAGAGAAAGGCGGCGAAGACCTGTGCCAGCTGATTGAGTACGGGCTCACTGCCGGATTTTATCTCGGATGAGCCGAGGTCGAAGAATACGCCCTCACTGAGAATTATATTGCCGTTTTCACCTATGCTCACTTTGGAAGAGTCGCCCATGACTGAGACTATGCTGTCACGTATCTGCTCGAGTATCGACAGGCGGAGTACGGCGATGGTCTGCATCTGGTTGCGCATTGCGGTGAGCTCTGCATCGGCGGAGGACATGTATTCCTTCTGCCTGTCGATGAGAGACTGCTGCTCGCTTATCTCCTGCTCTTTGTCGGAAATCTCCTGCTCGCGCTCGCTGAGGGTGAGCTTTGCCGCGTCAAGATCGAGAGTGACGGAGTCAAGCTCCTCCTGTGCGTCCTTTACCTGGGTCTGCGTGAGGGTGAGCTGAGTCTGGGTGTCGGCAAGAACCTCTTTTGTGCTCTGCAGATTATTGCCTGTGATAAGATTCTGTATATACGAGATGAGCATCAGAAAGAACAGTATAAGTGCGAGTGAGGACATCATGTCCGCGTAGGACGGCCAGAAGCCCTGTTCGCCCTGATTCGATGAGACAAGCGAATCGCTGCGCGCGGAAGAATGACGTCTCATTTATTCTCGCCCCTTCCCGTACCGGCAGACGAGCCGCCGCGAACCTGGCGCAGAGCCGAGACAAGGTCGCGTATTGCCAGATCCATGCGCTCAACCGTGCCCTGAAGACTGTAGTTAAACTCCGAAAAATCATGCACACCGTCGTTGAAGCTGCCGACGGTCTTGTTAAACGCGCCGAGATATGTTCTGCCCGTCTCCATCGTCTTGCCGAACTCGTCAGATGCGGAGTGCAGTGTGCGGTCCATGGAGTTTGCAGCGTCGTTCATTGCGTCTATCATCTGATGCACAAGCGCAACGTCGTCCTTTGCGGCAGTGGTGGAGAGAGTGGGGGAGACGGTGTGATCCAGCCACAGCTCCAGCTGGGTTTCAAGGCGTGTGCGCAGAGTTTCGGGATTGAAAATCGAGCGGAGCAGCGTGAGAATTATTGAGCAGGCAACGCCTACGAGCGAGGTGTAAAACGCCACGCCCATGCCGGAGAGTGCGCTCATAAGTCCGCCGCCGACGCTGTCAAGCACGCTGAGCCACTCCTCGGTGTTGCTGAAGCTTATAAGCTCCGTGAGAGACGCAACCGAGTGGCTGAGGCCGAGAAAAGTGCCGAAAAGGCCGAGCGTGACAAAAAGCGAGACGGAGTTATTGAGAAAACGCTCGCAAAAGAGTGCGCCGGAGAGCTTCGACGACACTGCATTGGAGATTATTGCGGGGGTGTTTACGTCTGCGCCGTAGCGCTTATACGCCGCGGCAAATTCGTTTGTCGTAAAGCGCAGGAATTCATTGCCGGAGGTCTGATTGTCCGCTACAAGTCCGCTCAGCCGCCGGTATTTTCCGCATACGGCGAAGAGCAGTATAACTGCGAGTGCAAACAGTACGGCTATAAGAACAATTACGATGACGCCCGAGACAGGCATGCTGCTTAGTGTGCTCATGGTCTGTACCTCCAAGTGATATTAAATTATAAATTAATACGAGATTCCGCTGAATACTGAATCCACATCCATTCCGTTGACCTTTTGACTGCCGGGCTTGCCGCTTACATAGAGACGGCAGTATATACCGTCGTCCGTGTACATATCCACGGAGCCCTCACCGTCACTGCGCAGGAAGCGGAGGACTGTACCGGGATTGAGCGTTGCGGCGGACATGGTGCCGCTGCCGGTGGATGAATCTATCGTTGCGGTAATAAGCTGTGACTTGAGCGTGAGCGGTTCGCCGCCGTAGAGCGTATAATAAGAATCCTCGGATACGGGCATGCCGTCCTCACCGATTGAATATGTTTTCAATCCGGTGAGAGTGCCTAAATACTGTATGCGCGTGCCCATTACAAAGCTGTCGGGGCTTGTCAGCAGCGCCATGCCGGGGCAGACATCGCAGTATTCCGCGGCGTAAAGGCTCCTCTCGTACTGCATACCGACAAGCGTGGCGCCGGTGCGGTCGAGCTTATATACGCTGATATAGCCGTAGCCGGTGAGATTCTGCGCGCTGATAAAGAGAAAATGCTTTGCCCCGCCGTCATAGACCATGTACATGCGGCAATCCTGCATGGGTGTAGATGCGGTGTAGCTCTTGCCGTTGACGTCGATGATCAGCTTCTCGATGCCCTCGCCGTCATCGTCGTACTCGAATTCTACGCTTATGCTGTCAGCGACACCGTCGCGGTTGAGATCATAGTTTAAGACCTCGCCGCCGGTGAAGGGAACGACGTAAGTGTTCGGCGTCTCTGTGTAATACAGGCTGAAGAGCCCGTCATAATCGTCAAAACGAATGGAATATATTATTCGACCGTATTCGAGGTCAGAAAGTTCCCCCGGGCTGAAATAAAAAGTCAGACCCTGATAGTCAAGCGTCCATGTGAAGGAATCCGGGGCGAGAAAATATTCGTTGAGTGCGTCCTCCATCGGGCTTAAATCCGCGTCGGGATTGGCGGCGCGTATGCCGTCATCCAAAACGCTTCTCAGCTGCGCCATATCCGTCACGACATCGCTCACGGAGAGCTTGCGGCCGGTTGAGCTGTCAAGGTTGACGCTGTAGTAATAATAATTGCCGTGCACGCCGCCGGAGTAGCTGGTCATGCTGTAGAGTATGCTGACGGCGCGGGAGTCGGCGCGGGGGAGGGTGAGGTCGTCATAGCGGTAAAAGGTCTCAAAGGCCTGCTCCTCGTCCTCCGACTCAAGCCCGGATGCTTCGATAGCGGCGGCAGAGGCACTGCGGCGCTCCACCTCGGACTGCGCGGCACTCAGCAGCTGGGTATATGCCGCATTGCTGTTCTGCGCCCCGTCTGCATTGAGAGATGCGAGAGAGCGGGCGAGTGCCGGGTACTTTTCGGCATCGCTGCTGCCGAGGGATACGGCGGGATATTTGACCTCGCACAGCGGAACATCGCTGTCACTCTCGTCTGTAACAGTCACGATTTTATTATATAATTCCAGGGTGGTGACGGATGATGCCGCGGCTGCACTGCTCTCCTGCGCGGGCGAGACAGATGGTGACGGACTTGCCTGTGACGCCGAGGATGAACCGCAGGCGCAGAGCACAAGCGCCGTAATTACAAGCAGCAAAGATATATATTTTTTCATATTCCGCTCCGAATAAATATAATTTATATAAACGCCGGGAGCGATCCCGGAATATTATTAATATTAATATTATAATGTACGGACACACATTTTGTAAATTATTAAATATATAAAATATAAATACAAGAGCTTGCCCGGAAAATCCGGAGAGCCGTTTATATTAAAAACATACAGCGGCAGGCTGAATTAAGCATGAAATAATACTTGCAATTTTTTAACTAAAGTGCTATAGTCTTCATCGTCAATAGGGGAGCTTGCGAAAGCAGGCTGAGAGTGGGCTGTACTGCCCAGACCCGTTAAACCTGATTTGGATAATGCCAACGTAGGGAGATACCGTCGCTGACTCTTTGAGTGTGCTTGAAGTTTTGCGGATATGCCTTTGCTGGCATATCCGCTTTTGGTTTTTTATCTTATTTTTATTTTTTATTTTAAGGAGTGCTGTAATTATGCTTGGCAACTGCTTTGAAAATGTTCGCAAATCCGTCCCGCTGGTGCATAACATCACAAACTACGTGACGGTAAACGATGTGGCAAATATTCTGCTTGCCTGCGGCGGAAGTCCCATCATGTCCGATGAACCGGCAGATGTGGAGGACATCACCTCTATTTGCGGCGGCCTTAATATTAATATAGGTACGCTCCATCAGCGCAGCATCGCCGCCATGCACACCGCGGGAAAGAAAGCGGCGGAGCTTGGCCACGTGATACTTCTCGACCCTGTGGGAGCGGGTGCATCCGCACTGCGTACGAATACCGCGCTTGAGCTTATGCGGGAGCTGCCGCTTACCGTGATACGCGGGAATATCTCCGAGATAAAAACGCTCGCCCTCGGCAGCGGAACTACGAAGGGCGTTGACGCAGATGTTGCAGATGCCGTGACTGAGGATAATCTGGAAAGCGGCATTGAATTTGTAAAGAGCTTTGCGGCAAAGAGCGGGGCAATTGCGGCGGTGACCGGCGCTATCGATCTCGTCAGCGACGGAAAGCAGTGCTATGTGATCCGCAACGGCCGCGCGGAGATGGGCAAGATCACCGGCACGGGCTGCCAGCTGTCCGGCATGATGACCGCCTTCGTCACGGCAAATCCCGAAAACAAACTTGAAGCTGCTGCGGCTGCCGTGTGCGCAATGGGCCTTGCCGGCGAGATCGCCTGGGGACGCATGCAGGAGGGCGACGGCAACTCCACGTACCGCAATCGTATAATCGACGCCATATGCAACATGGACGGAGCGACACTCGACAAGGGGGCAAAATATGAACTGCGATAAAAAAGATCTGCTGCTCTACGCCGTCACCGACCGGCACTGGCTGAACGGGAGAGAGCTTGCCGACGTGGTAAAGGAGAGCCTTGACGGCGGCGTCACCATGCTGCAGCTGCGCGAAAAGATGCTTGAGGAGGATAAATTTCTGGAGGAGGCCAAATTGCTGCAGGCACTCTGCCGGGAGAGAAAGATCCCGTTTATAATCAACGACAATGTGGACATAGCCGTTGCCGTGGATGCGGACGGCGTGCACGTCGGGCAGAGCGATATGGAGGCGCTGGATGTGCGCGCAAAGGTCGGCCCGGACAAGATAGTCGGAGTGTCCGCACAGACGGTGGAGCAGGCACTGCTGGCGGAAAAGCACGGCGCGGACTATCTCGGTGTGGGCGCAGTGTTCCCCACAGGCTCAAAGGATGATGCGGACGATGTGTCATATGAGATGCTCAAGGCCATATGCGAGGCTGTGTCTATACCGGTCGTGGCAATCGGCGGCATCTCGCAGGAGAATGTCAGCAGGCTTGCGGGCAGCGGAATCTGCGGCGTGGCGGTCATAAGCGCGATATATGCCGCAAAGGATATCCGCACGGCGGCGTCGGAGCTCAAGCGTGCCACAGAGGAGATGCTCAAGCTATGATCCGCGCGGCAATTTTTGATCTGGACGGCGTTTTGCTCGACTCCATGGGGATTTGGAACGATCTCGGCGCACGTTACCTTAAATCACTTGGTATTACGCCGCAGCCCGGACTTAATGAGATATTATTCTCCATGAGCATGGAGCAGGGCGCGGCATATCTCAAGGATCACTACCCGCTTTCTCAAAGCACGGAGGAAATCCGTGCGGGAATTGCCGGAATGCTTGAACACTTTTATTTCTATGAGGTCAGTGCCAAGCCCGGCGCTGCAAAGCTGCTTGAATTTCTGGCGGCGAGAGATATCCCAATGGCGGCGGCAACCTCAAGCCCGAGGGAGCACGTCACGCGCGCACTGGAGCGGCTGGGTCTGCGAAATTATCTGAAAGAGATATTTACCACCGGTGAAACCGGCGTGAGCAAGCACGAGCCCGATATATATTATCTCGCCGCAGCTTCACTGGGCGCGCCCCCGGAGGAGACGCTTGTGTTTGAGGATTCTCTCTACGCCCTAAAAACAGCGGCCGCGGCAGGCTTTCGCAGCGTGGGCGTATATGATGCTGCGGGCGAGAGCGATCAGGAGGGCCTGCAGCGGGCATCTAAGATATATATCAAATCTCCGGCGGATTTCCCGGAGCAGTTTGAGCTGCTGAATAAATAAAAAAATATATTTCAGGAACATACGGAGGCAGTCTCCGTGTTCGGGCGGTATATCGGGGGCACCACCTTATATCGCCGTATAAAACTATGCTGTATTTAATAAATTCGATGAAAGGAAGTACTGAAATGAAAACAGCATTGACCATTGCGGGAAGCGATTCCTGCGGAGGCGCCGGTATCCAGGCGGATATGAAGACCATGACGGCAAACGGAGTTTACTCCATGTGCGCCGTCACGGCACTGACTGCCCAGAACACAACCGGCGTAACAGATATTATGGAGTCCACACCGCTCTTTTTAGGCGAGCAGCTGGACGCGGTATTTACGGACATTTTTCCGGATGCGGTGAAGATCGGCATGGTCTCCTCTGCAGAGCTTATAAGTGTGATAGCTCAAAAGCTCAGGCAGTACGGGGCAAAAAATATCGTGGTGGACCCCGTCATGGTGGCGACCTCCGGCGCAAAGCTCCTGCGTGATGATGCGGTGGAAACGCTCTGCCGCGAGCTGCTGCCGCTTGCAGCGGTGATTACGCCGAACATACCCGAGGCGGAAATCCTCTCCGGCATGAGCATCACAAGCGCAGATGAAATGGAGAGAGCGGCACGAAAAATCAGCGAGAGCTGCGGCTGTGCCGTGCTGTGCAAGGGCGGGCATAAGATAAACGATGCCGACGATCTCCTGTGGCGGGACGGCGCAGGCAAATGGTTCCACGGCAGAAGAATAGACAACCCCAACACTCACGGCACTGGCTGCACGCTCTCAAGTGCAATAGCCTCGAATCTCGCAAAGGGCTACGCACTTGACGAGGCCGTCGAACGGGCAAAGGCATATATCTCCGGCGCACTGGCGGCAATGCTGGATCTGGGGCAGGGCTCCGGCCCGATGAATCACATGTTCGCGCTGAAGGGGGACTTCGTCGAATGACCGTTCCCGTTCTTGTGGGCGTTTATACCGTGCTGTGCCTGGGCGTGACGGTGTGGCTGTGCAGGGGATTGAAATTCAGCACCGGATATATGGCGCTGGGCGGACTTACATGCGCGCTGACGATGATACTTGAATCGATTATGATCCCCTTGCCGACGGGCGCGTCCATCACATGCGGCTCATGGATTCCGCTGATGGTTCTCGCCATAGTCTGCGATTATCGGCTGGCTTTCGTCTCAGGCTGGCTGTGCGGGCTTCTTGCGATTATACTTGTGCCCTCGTGGCAGCCAATGCAC
The DNA here is from genome assembly GCA_963590455.1 of bacterium. Classification (GTDB taxonomy): domain Bacteria; phylum Bacillota; class Clostridia; order Oscillospirales; family Oscillospiraceae; genus Limivicinus. Next base: position 12,623 of record CAVAPH010000006.1, read on the forward strand.
TGGGCGCAGATATTTGTCGAGCACATGGTCTGCTTCTCCTGTCTCGGCTACACCGGCGTTTTCGGCACGGACAGCCGCAGAAAGATCCTCTGCGGGGGTATTCTCGCCATGTTTATTAAATTCTGGGCCCACGTTTTCAGCGGCGTCGTATTTTTCTCGCAGAACGCCTGGGACGGCTGGGGTGCGTGGGGCTACAGTCTGGCGTATCATCTCTCAAGCACTCTGCCGGAGGAGATTTTCTCACTGATAATTATAATGCTGCTGCCTCTCTCAACGCTGAAAAAGGCGGCAAAGGGGGTAATGCACACATGAGCTTTCTTGACAGCTGTATTCACGAGAGCCTGCCGATCTGGCAGAAATGCATGGAGACACAGTTTCTGCGCGGCATTGCGGACGGAAGTCTTGACGAGGAGTGCTTCAAGGGCTATATCGTCGATGACAGCCTCTATCTGCGCGAGTACTCCAAGGTTTTTGCCTGGGGCATGATACACTCGAACGATATGCAGGAGATACGGAATTATTACTCGCTCCTCGCCTTTATAAGCGATGCCGAGGATGTCACCCGGCAGTATTATCTCAAACGCTACGGCTTGAACGACGCAGATATACAGAGCCTCCCGCTTCGGCCGCAGAATCGTGCCTATGTTGACTATATGCTCGATGCAGCGAAAAACGGAGAGAGCGCCGCAGACTGCATGATGGCATGCCTGCCGTGTATGCTCAGCTACTGCTGGATCTTCGGAAAACTGCTTAAAGAATCACCCGAGGTACAGAATACGCCGTACGCGCCCTTCGTCAATGATTACGCGGGGGAGAGCTACGAGAAGGTGTGCAGATCATGGGAGAGCTTTACCGAGAAGGTCTGCGCCGAGCTGAGTCCCGAGCGCAAGGCACACTGCCTGGAGGTCTTCACAATCTGCTCCGAGCACGAGCTGCACTTCTGGGAGATGTCCGCCGAGCCGAGAACGGATTTATAAAATTATAATAATATTCACGGGCAGCAGCGCATAAAAAATATACGCTGCTGCCTAAAAAATATGGAACATTCGGAGCGTGTTGTGCGTCATAAAGCACGAAAGGCAGCAGAGTGGGGCTTGAAAATAAAAATAAATACGATTTGAAACCTGCTTGAAATGAAATTGTTGCCAAAACGAAAAATGTGTGGTATAGTAAAAGCTGATGCGAATTACCTCATTAAGGAGGAAGAATAATGAAAACCATGAAGAAAACCATAGCGGCACTGCTTCTGCTGTGTATGCTCACGGCACTTTGCGGTGCGGGCGCTTACGCCGACAGCACCTGCCTGGGTACGCTTACGCTGACAAACCCGAATATCAGCCTTGATCTGAACGGCACGAAATCCGCTTCCGTCGGCCAGGCCGAGCAGGGCACAAAGAACACAGACGAGAATTATAACGGCGGTGCAATTAAAACCTGGACCTGGACTTCACAGGATGAAGAGCTTGTCACCGTTGACGTAAACGGCACGGTTACTGCCACCGGCAATAAGACCGGCAGCACCACATGTTCCGTGAAGGCCGAAAAGGCAAACGGTGACTACTGGACCGGCAGCGTCAATGTGACGGTTACCGACAGCTCCAAGGTGCTCGTAAGCTCTATCACCATCACTGCCCCGACCAACGTTGTTACCGCAGGCGGCACTCTGCAGCTCACGGCGACGGTTGCACCCGAGGACGCAACCAATAAGTCCGTTGCATGGAGTGTTGACCCCAATGACGCAATTACCGTTGATAAGGACACAGGCCTTGTCACCGGCAATGCAAATGCGGTGGCAGGCACCACGGTACTGGTTACCGCAACCGCACTTGACGGCAGCAAGGTATCAAATCAGTATGCTGTCACCATAAAGGCGGCAGATCCCATTACGGCAACCGACTTCTATTTTGAGGACAGCTCTGATGTAATCCTTAATCCTAACAGCTCCGTATGCCGTTCGGATAAGCTGCGCTTCCTGCCGACAAATGCAACGACCGGCATGAACGTCACATGGTCCATAACGGGTAATGAGAGCAATGTCGTCAGCTTCGATGCGACTACCGGCACCGTCACCAACGACAAGGGCCTTAAGTCCGACGCCGTGGTGTACGTGAATGCAACTCTCGTCGGGACCAGCATAACAAGATCCTATAAGGTCACCGCTAAGGCGGTAGCGCTTGACAGCATGACTATCACCTATAACTCACAGATGGCCACAACCGAGACCTCCGGCCAGACCCTTGTTGCAAAAGACAGCAGCGGCAACACTCTCACCGGCGTAACCTACACCATCACCGGAGACACTACGAGCAGCGGCGCATATATCGCCGACAGCACCCTCTATCCGGGCAGCAAGGCCAGCATGCTCACCATCCAGGCGAGCAAGGACGGTTATAAGAACTACACCTTCACCGTCACCGTGATCGAGTCGAGCTCGAGCGGCATCGCGGTAACCGTCGTGCCCACATCCTCTTACATCACCAGCAAGAACGGTGTTGTCACCCTCACCGCAACCATCACCCAGAACGGCAAGGCATACGACGGCTTCATCGAGTGGAGCATCAGCGCAGTTGACGGAACATGGTCGAACGGCGCCACTATCGAAAAAGTAGACGGCAACTACGGCACCGGCGTGTACAAGGCCAATGTTATGGGTCTCTACAACGGCAACTATGTCGTCACCGCAACCGTCGTCAACGAGGAGGTCACATCTGACTGCCCGATCTACGTCAGATTTACTCCGACTATAGTCGAGGGCAACAACGCGATATACAACGGCAAGGATCCCCTCTATTTCATCGTTAACGACCACATCTACAACTTTGACGGCAATGTCTATGTTGACGGCGTGCTGCTCACCGCAGGATATCACTATGACTACTACTCCTCTCCCGACGGACGTATTCTCATCGGTCTGCGCGCAGGCTTCCTCAGCTACGTCAACCAGAACAGCAGCTACAACGCATACCACAGCATCTCTATCGGCGACAAGTATGCAACCGGAGCAACCGGATACTTCCGCACCTGGGGCACGGCCTCTTCCTCCAAGGGAGTAAAGACCGGCGATGACAGCAACCTCGCCCTCTGGACCGCAATGCTGGTAAGCAGCGCAGTCACAATAGGCGCCGCAACAGTCATCACCAAGCGCCGCAAGGACCTGTAATAAATAAGCACAAGTGAATAACCAAAAAGCTCAGGGCTGAAAACACCCTGAGCTTTTTTGATCCTTGGATTAGAGATTCTTGAATTATAAAAAGGCCATTTCTTTTATGGTGAGCTCCTTGCCGTGAAGCAGCTCATAATCATCTGCTCCGCAGGCCGGGCAGCAGTGCGTTTCGTTCGTCGGGTCAAATACCTTGCCGCAGCTGCGGCAGAATGCCTCTGCCGCAACCTCTTCAATTTTGAGCTCAGAGCCCTCAAGCGCCGTGCCCTTTGAGACGTCCGCATAATACATCGTCAGGTAGTGCGGTATTACGCCGGTGAGCGCGCCGATTTGGACGGTGATGTACGAGACACTTTTTATCTCCCGCTCTTTTGCAAAACTGTCGGCGGTTTTGACCATGCTTTCAACAATGCTCAGCTCGTGCATGCTTTAGTCCTTCTTGACAAGCTCGCTCACGGCGTTTGCAGCGATGTTCGCGCCGCGCTTAACGAGGTTGAGCGCAAGCCGCCCGTACCAGTTGGCCATGTTTTCGGCGGACTGTGTATCGTCCACACGCACGAGATGTATTGCGTCAAACTTGCAGCGATGCGTACATACGCCGCAGCCGATGCACTTATCGGTATCGACGACGGATTGACCGCAGTGCAGGCAGCGCTTGGCCTCGCGGCGTATCTGCTCCTCGGTCAGTCCTTCACGCAGATCTTTGAACGTCTTGACAGACACTTTGCCGTCAACTTCCGGGACCGTCTGACGCGGGGTAGTGTCTATGCGGCTGACGCGTATACTGACGTCATCGGTGTCTATGGCCTCAAAGCTTGCGTTTCTTCCATCGGTGAGATTGCGGCCGCGCAGCAGGCGTGATATTGAAATCGCGCCCTGCTTGCCGGCGGCTATCGCATCAATGGCGAACTTCGGCCCGGTTACACAGTCGCCGCCCGCAAATATATCGCTCTGTGCCGTCTGATATGCGATGCTGTCCACAACGGCGGAGTCCTTTTGTCCTTTTTGCATTGCGCCTGTGTCGAGCTCACCCCAATCGATGGTCTGGCCGATTGCGGCGATAACGCAGTCAACGGGCAGCTCCTCATATTTACCTGTGCCTATCGGCTTGCGGCGGCCCTTCTCATCCGGCTCACCAAGCTCCATGATTTCAATCTTGAGCGCCGTGACCTTGCCTTCCGCACCGAGAATCTCAACGGGAGCGTTGAGAAAACGGAATTTTACGCCCTCGTCCTTGGCTTCGGCAATTTCCTGCTTGTCGGCGGGCATTTCGGACTCACTGCGGCGGTAGATGACATATGTCTCCTCCGCACCAAGGCGAACGGCACTGCGGCATACGTCCATTGCAACATTGCCGCCGCCGATAACGGCACAACGTTTCCCGACTGCGGGCTTGCTGCCGGAATTTATCTCATGCAGAAAATCTACGCCGCCGTAAACGCCTTCAAGGTCTTCACCCGGAATGCCGAGTGCGGCGGATTTTTGCGCGCCGATTGCAAGATAAAACGCTTCGTAACCTGCATCACGCAAAGCGGCAATGCTGATGTCACGGCCGACTTCAACGCCGCATTTAAACTCGACGCCGAGCTCGCGCAGAACTTCGATTTCAGAATCCAGGACTTCTTTTTCGAGCCTGAATGAGGGAATTCCCATCATCAGCATACCGCCGGGACGGGCGTTCTTCTCAAAGACCGTGACTTTGAAGCCGTCGACTGCAAGATAATATGCGCAGCTCAGACCGGCAGGGCCAGAACCTATCACCGCAACCTTGTTGTCGTGCTCCGCAATTTTCTGCGGTATAAAACGCTTGTCTTTTTCACGCTCCTGATCTGCCACGAACATTTTTATGGCATCGATAGCGAGGGACTGGTCGAGCGAATTGCGTGTGCAGTTCTTCTCGCACGGATGCGGGCAGATACGGCCGCAGACGGCAGGCAGAGGATTGTCTTTTTTAATAACTTCCAATGCCTCGAGATATTTGCCCTCGGAGGCCTTCTGAATATATCCCTGAACACTGACGTGCGCCGGGCATGTGACCTTGCACGGGGCGGTGCCGTATTTGCCGGTGAGCTTGCGCTCGTTTATAAAATCATCGTGCAAATCGCCCTTCTTGAGAACGGTATTCGTCGCGTGGCGGTACTCGTAACTCTGGCACTTGCCGTCACAGTCAAAGCTTGTACCGAGTGTAACCGCGTTGACGGGGCAGATGGTGACGCACTCGCCGCATGCGACGCATTTGTCCGCCGTTATCTGCGCACGGAAGTTGGAGTGGGACATAGGATTGGCGTCCAAACGATTTATCTGCCGTATACCGGCACAGGCACAGCCGCAGCAGTTGCATATAAACGTTGTATAATCCTTGCCTTCAACCTGAAACGCGCAGTGGACAAGGCCGGCCTTTTCAGTGTAATCAAGTACACCGATGGCCTCCTCGCGTGTGATATAATGGCCGCGCCCGGTGCGGACGTAATAATCTGCAGTCTCGTCAAACTGGAGGCAGGTGTCCTCTATCGGGTGCTCACAGCCCTTACCGACGAGCTTTGCTGCCGTGCGGCAGGCGCAGTCGGCCACGGAGTAGCGCTTGGCATTATTAATAAATGTGAGTACGTCCTCATAGGCGTATACCTTCTGCTGTGCGCTTATCTCCTTCATTACGGGTGTGACCTTCATCAGTCCGCCACCCTGTACGCTGACATTGCGCAGCAGTACGCCGAGCTCGTTGAGTGTACGGCGGAACTGGAAGGCAACCTCGGGATTTTTCTTCGTCTCGGGATCGGTCATGACGAACTCATAAAAGCCGGGAATAAACGGAGTGATGTTGTAAAAGCATTTGCCGTCTGTGGTGATGCGCTCAAAGCATGCGCCCTTCTGGCTCATATGCTTTAACATTTTTGCAGCCTCGCTTACGGGGACCTTTGCGTCTGCCGCGATCTTTTCGACTGATGTGGGCTTGTTCGGGATATGCATGCCCAGCTCGCACTCTTCCTCGGATATGAGCAGCCGGAACATCTCCACGAAGGGGGCTCCATCGTTCATGGGGCCGAGAAACAGTCCACCGTGAAAACTGATATAAGTGGCGAACTTGGCCCATGCGCTTCTTGCCATTAGTGTTTCCTCCTTATTTGGTGTTTAAAAATTTAGCGTACTTGCTATCCATTGTGACTCCTTTAACATATTAGTACAAGTCCTAATAAAATTCAAGAGGAAATTTAGCACAAGTCCTAAATTTTGCTTTCGGCTTGATTTTATTATTCAATAGAAATATAATAAATACATGAAAGATATTACGAAAATCAAAATTGCACAGGAAAGTGAACGCCTTTTTAATACCTACGGTTACAACAGCGTAACGATGCGGCAGATCGCCGATGCCTGCGGCATATCCGTCGGGAATTTGACATATCATTATCCCAAAAAAGAAGATCTCCTAATGCTGGAGCATGACGGGATAATGAACTCGTTTCTGGATGCCGTATTCACGGAGGACAGCGAGCTAGTCGGACTGAGAGGCTACTTTACGGTAGAAACAGCCTTCCTGCACCGCATCCTCAACGATCCGCCGGTCGCGCGCCTTTTTGCCGAGGTAATAAATATTCCGGTGCTGAGGAGCCGTTATTGCCGCACGCATTTTGAATTATACCGCCGCTTTATGCCGGGAATATGCGATGACGGAGCGGAGTGGCGCGCCACGGTTGCAATGTCTGCACTTGAATTTGAGTTTGCGGATGAGGGGCTGCTTGAGGATTTCGAGAGCACAATGTGTGATGTGTTTTGCGCAAAGCTGCTGCTCGAGGGCAAAGATCCCGGCAATTATATAAGCGACATACATTCCGGTGTGAGCGAGGGCGTGAAGCTCTCAAGAGGAATACTGATCGACAACGAGCCTGCCTGAAAAAGCAGACTCGTTTTTTATCCGGGTTTTAGCCCGTAAATATTTGTTATTCACTCCAATCATCCCCGCCCGGACAAATAATATTTTGAAAACTGAATATTTTAATTGTAAAGCTCCGTCATCTTTGTTATAATGCTATATTACCATCGGTATATTATCATCGTCTGTTCCGGATACGGGAGGTGCAGGTGTGAATAAAAACCTTAAGCGTCTGGTGGAGCCGGGCGCGAGGCTGTATCTGATATTCCTCGTTATATTTGCAGCGGCGGCTCTGTTTTTTAAATTATATGAGCTGGCGGCTGCTGAGGCGGCAGTTATCCTGCTGCTGCTTGTCTATAACTTCTTCTCAAGACGCAAAAGAGAGAAGCTGCTCGCGGACTATATAGAATCCGTGACATATGACACGGAGAACGCCAAAAATAATACCCTGATGAATTTCCCGCTGCCTATCGCAGTGTTCAGGCTGGACGATTCGCGCATCATCTGGGGCAACGAGATGTTCTTCAGCATGTGCGGCGCTACCGGCGCGAGACTCGATGCGCGTATTGCGGACATGGTGCCCCAGTTTACGGGAAAGTGGCTGCTTGAGGGTAAAACCCAGTATCCGAGCCTTCTGGAGATCGGCGGAAAGAAATACCGTCTGCACGGGAACATTATCCGCTCCGAGAATGACAACGGCAATGCCGTGATGGGCATCACCTATTGGGTGGATGTGACGGAGTATGATAATATAAGGCTGAAGTACGAGGAGACGCGTCCGGTTGCAGGCGTCGTCGTCATAGACAATCTCGATGAGCTCTTCCGCAATCAGCCCGACCGCGTTAAAAACGACATACGCGACGCCGTGGAGGACAAGCTGCGCGGCTGGTGCGATGAGTACAGCGGCATACTGCGCCGCTACGACAGAGACAGATATCTTGTTATGTTTGAAAAGCAGGATATCGAGCATATGAAGCTTGATAAGTTCAAGATCACCGAGGAGATGCATCAGGTAATAAGCCCCAACGGCATCAACGCCTCCGTCAGCATCGGCTTCGGCGTGGACGGCACGAACCTGAGCGAGACACTGCAGTTTGCGGATATCGGCATAGAGCTTGCAATCTCCCGCGGCGGTGACCAGACTGTTATTAAAGACAGGCTGAGCTTTGAATTCTTCGGCGGGCGCGGCTTTGAGGTGGAAAAGCGCACAAAGGTCAAATCCCGTGTCATGGCAAACACACTTGCCGAGCTTATGCGTGACTCAAGCAGAATTCTGGTAATGGGCCACAGATTTGCGGATCTTGACGCTGTGGGCGCTGCCGTCGGTGTGTGCTGTCTTGCGCGCAACTGCGGAGTGAAGGCGAACATCGTCATAGACATGAACAAGAACGCCGCGCATGCACTTATAGACTTAGTCAGGGCAGATGCGGAGTACAAAGACGTGTTTATAAGCCCGCAGGAGGGTCTGCTCCGTGCCGACAGCCGGACGCTGCTGGTCATTGTGGACACCAACCGCCCCGAGCAGGTTGAAAATTCGGAGCTTCTGTCCGTGTGCCGCCGTGTCGCCGTTCTCGACCATCACCGTGTTGCGGCGACTTATATACAAAATGCCGCGCTGGGCTTTATCGAGCCCTACGCGTCGTCAGCGTGTGAGCTGCTCACGGAGATACTGCAGGAGCTTATCGAGCAGAGCAGTATTCTCAAGTGCGAGGCTGACGCCATGCTTGCCGGTATAGTGCTCGATACGAAGAGCTTTACACTGCGCACGGGCGACAGGACCTTTGAGGCTGCGGCATACCTTCGCCGTGCCGGCGCGGATACCACCGAGGTCAAAAAGCTGCTGCAGACCGGCATGGACGATACTATTGCAAGATATAAAATCATGCAGAGTGCGGAGCTCTACAGGGGGATTGCGATTGCCGTTCCGGAGGAGCCGCAGAACCGCATAGTTGCGGCGCAGGCGGCGGACGAGTTATTAAATATATCCGGCGTCAACGCATCGATAGTTATTGCACCTGACGACAGCGGCGGCGCCTTCGCCTCGGCACGCTCGATAGGCGAGTTGAACGTGCAGCTTATCATGGAGAAGCTCGGCGGCGGCGGCAACAGAAGCGCGGCAGCCGTGCAGTTCAAGGACAAGACACTCTCCGAAGCCGTAAAGAGCGTGTATGCGGCGATAGACGATTATCTCGGATAATTTAATTATTAATATTAATATCTCAAAAGCCGATTTATATTCGGCAGCTAATTTAATCAGCAAAAGCAAAAAAAGGAGAAAAATCATGAAAGTTATATTCAACGTAGATGTTAAGGGACAGGGCAAGAAGGGCGAGATGAAAGAGGTCTCCGCCGGTTATGCGCGCAACTACCTGCTTCCCCGCGGCCTTGCAAACGAGGCAACCGCAGATAATATCAACGCCTTCAAGCTCAAGGAGAAGGCAAAGGCTGCCCAGATAGCAAAGGAAAAGGCACAGGCTGAGGAATATGCAAAGCAGCTCTCCGGCGTACAGGTCACAATACGTGCAAAGGCCGGCGCAAACGGCAAGCTCTTCGGCGCCGTTACCTCTCAGGAGATCTCTGATGCACTCAAGGCGCAGTTCGGCATGGATATCGAGAAGAACAAGATTGTCCAGGCAGACCCCATCAAGGCCTACGGCAGCTACACCGTCAAGGCCAAGCTCGGCTATGAGATAAGCGGCACGATAAACGTGCTGGTTGTAGAAGGATAACAGGAATCCGAAATGGATGAGCTTTTAGGCAGAAGAGTGCCGCACTCCGCGCAGGCAGAGCAGGCCGTCGTAGGGTCAATGCTCATAGACCCGCGCTGCGTGCCGGACGTTATAGAAAGACTCAAGAGCGACGAGTTTTATATAAAACAAAACCGCGATATTTTTGAGACCATGGCGGCAATGTTTGCCTACGGGCAGACGATAGACCCCGTGACCGTGCTGAATAAAATGCGCGAGCGCGGCGTGTACGCGGACGACAGCGATTCGTACATGGCAGAGGTTATGCGCATCACGCCCACGGCCTCAAACGTCATGGAATATGCGGCAATTGTGCGCGACCGTGCGCTGCTTCGCAGACTCGGCGAGACGGCGGACGAGATAAACACCATGGTCTACGAGGGCTCAGGCGAGGCTGAAAGCACGCTTGAGGCGGCAGAGCGCAAAATATACGCCCTGCGTCAGGGGCGCACCGTCGGCGGACTTATACCGATATCCTCCGTCGTGCAGAATGTGTTTGACTCTCTCAGCGAGGCCGCGGCATCCGGCAACAAGATACCGGGCATAAGCACGGGCCTGCCGGACCTCGACAGGACTATTCTCGGCCTTAATAAATCGGAGCTTATACTTATCGCCGCCCGACCCGGTATGGGCAAGACGAGTATCGCGCTGAATATGGCGCTGCACGCGGCGATGACGCTGCACAAGACCGTGGCGATATTTTCCCTTGAAATGTCGAGGGAGCAGCTTGTATCAAGACTTCTCTCCCGCGCGGCGCTTGTCCCCGGACAGGGCCTGATGACCGGCCAGCTCAATGAGCAGCAGTGGCGTGCCATTTCGGACGCCGCCCAGACGCTCAGTGCCACGGACATAAGAATAGACGACAACCCGACGCTCACGGTCTCGGACATGAACGCCCAGTGCCGCAGAGTGCCGAATCTTGACCTTGTCGTCATCGACTACCTGCAGCTGATGCAGTCCGCCGGAAGCGGACACAGCTGGTCAAACGAGAGCCGTACCCAGGCCGTCAGCGACATCAGCCGTATGCTGAAGATAATGGCAAAAGAGCTGAATGTGCCTGTTGTCTGCCTCTCGCAGCTCTCGCGTGCCAATGAGTCAAGAACAGATAAGCGCCCGCAGCTGTCCGACCTGCGTGAATCCGGCGCAATCGAGCAGGATGCGGACGTGGTTATCGGTCTTTATCGCGAGGGATATTATAACAGAGAGTGCGAAAACCCAAACCTCGCCGAGGCGATAGTGCTGAAAAACCGTAAGGGCGAGACAGGCTCTGTTCCGCTGGCATGGCTGCCGGAGTACACATCCTTCGGCTCGGTTGCAAGACGCGATGAGTGACAGGCTTTCAGATAAACTCAGATTGCCGGAGAACTGCCGGAGCGTGCTGTGCGCGGTGTCCGGCGGCGCAGACTCCGTGTGCATGCTCTATCTCATGTGCGAGGCGGCGGAAAAGCACCGGATACGCGTGTGCGCGGCCCACTATGAGCACGGCATTCGCGGGGAGGAGTCCCTCAGAGATGCAAACTTCGTCGAAGAGCTTTGCAAAACGCTCAATGTGCCGCTGCTGACGGAGCACGGGAACGTCCCGGCATGGGCGGCGGAAAACCGGCTCGGCACGGAGGAGGCGGCGCGCAGACTGCGCTACGAATTCCTCGATAGAGCGGCAAAAAAACTTGACTGCGATTATATTGCCACCGCACACAATGCCGATGACAACGCCGAGACCATGATTTTCAATCTCACCCGCGGCACAGGTGCGAAGGGCCTGCAGGGCATACCGGAGCGGCGCGGAAATATAATCCGGCCGATGCTGGGTATCTCACGAAAAGAGATAGAGAGCTATCTTGATAAAATCGACGCTGCTCATGTAGAGGACAGCACGAACGCATCCGATGATTACAGCCGCAATCTTATTCGCCACGGTGTTATGCCGGTTCTGAAAAAAATAAATCCGGAGCTTTCTTCGGCTGCACTCAGAACATCTGAGCTTTTAAGGCAGGACGATGATTATATCACTGCCGAGGCGCGGCGTTTTGTCGATAAATATTTCAACGGAGAGAGCATAGCGCAAACAGATCTGGCGTCGCTCCACCCGGCGGTATCATCCCGCGTGATACGCATGCTCTGCCCTGAGGAGCTCAGCCGCACGCACGTCGCTGCCGTGACCTCGCTTTTCACGGGTGACGGGCTTGCATATGCCGATGTGCCGGGCAGGAGAATCCGGCGCGAGCAGGGCAGAATATATTTTGCCGAGCAGGAGAAAATCAGCCTTCCGCGCCGTGAGCTTATATGCGGAGAAGAGCTGGATATACCCGAGGCGCAGCTGCATATCAGAACGTATTTTTCGGCATATAATGGAGAAATTTACGGCTTGTTCAAGACTTATCGTCTGAGATGTGAGAGTATATACGGGAATATTTTCTGCACCGGCAGAATGCCGGGCGACAGGTTTTCTCCCGTCGGACGCGGCTGTACAAAGAGCCTGAAGAGCCTTTTTACCGAGCGGCGAATGACCCAGCGAGAGCGGGATACGGTGCTCGTGTTCAGAGATGAAAGAGGCATTGCGGCAGTGAGCGGCTTTGGCATTGATGAGCGTTTTAAACCGTCAATAGGGGACAAAACCCTATGCATAGAGATAAGAAATATGAAAAATGAAGAGCAGGGAGAAATAAACTGAATGGATGTAGTGGAGAAAGACATTGAGCGCGTGCTGATCTCGCAGGTTGAGATAGAGAAAAACGTGCAGAAGATCGGCGAGCAGATTTCAAAAGACTACGAAGGGGAAGAGCCGATATTCGTCGGCGTGCTGAAGGGCTGCTTTATTTTTATGGCGGACCTCATGCGCCACGTGACGATTAACTGCTCTATGGACTTTATGGCAGTGTCCTCATACCAGGGGACGAGCTCTACCGGTGCTGTAAAGATAAATAAGGACCTGAACCAGGACATCGCCGGCAAGCATCTCATTCTTGTTGAGGATATTCTCGACTCCGGCGTTACACTCAACTACCTCAAGAATTATCTTATGGTGAGAAAGCCGGCATCTATTAAAATAGTGACGCTTATGGACAAGCCCGCCCGCCGCAAGGCAGATATATATGCGGACTACTCCTGCTTTGAAGTCCCCGATGCGTTCGTCGTCGGCTACGGGCTGGATTACAATGAGCGCTACCGCAATCTCCCGTATATCGGTGTGCTTCGCCCCGAGGTATACAGCGACTGATAAACAAGTATTTAATTTATATTTTTTCACGATATAAGATTAGATAGATATACCCTTTCGCATATTTGCAGAAAGCAGCGGCACCGTCGCCGTAATATAAGCGCGATGATGTCCAAGAAGGATGTGACCGTTTTTTGAAACCCAACCGCAACAAGACAAGAGACCTGGGGTTTTATGTACTGCTTATAGTTATCCTCGTGGCAGTCATATTCACCATGACGAAGGACACCGACACCGATTCCATAGAGAGCTACTCAGAACTGGTGGATCTCTTCCAGAATGAGAAGGTGCAGTCCTTTAAGACTGAGGGCACCACAATAGTGCTCAAGGTGAGAACCGGGGACGAGGTCAAGCCCATCGAAGAGAAGAGCTATGACATGTACAGCTTCTCCGTGTTCTATGAGGATTTCCACGAGCTCATAAAGGAGCAGTATGACTCCGGCGTGCTTGAGGAGTACGACTACGGAAAGGGCTTTGAAGTCCCCTGGTGGGCAAGCTTCCTGCCGTACATCATTATCATGGTTGCAGCCATGGCGCTGTGGTACGTGATGATGAACAAGGCCGGCGGAATGCAGGGCGGCGTCGGCAAATTCAGCAAGGCGCGCACCAAGCTCGGCAGTGACGAGAAGAACAAGAAGACCTTCGCCGATGTCGCAGGCTGCGACGAGGAGAAGGAGGAGCTGGCAGAGATCGTCGACTTTCTGAAGGATCCCAAGGCATACACCGCAATGGGCGCACGCATCCCCAAGGGCGTGTTGCTTGTCGGCCCTCCGGGAACCGGTAAGACCCTGCTTGCAAAGGCAGTCGCGGGCGAGGCAAACGTACAGTTCCTCTCAATCTCCGGCTCTGACTTTGTAGAGCTCTATGTCGGCGTCGGCGCAGGACGTGTGCGTGACCTGTTCGATCAGGCAAAGAAGCTGGCTCCTGCGATAATATTCATCGATGAGATAGATGCAGTCGGCCGTCAGAGAGGCAGCGGCCTCGGCGGCGGACATGATGAGCGCGAGCAGACTCTTAACCAGCTGCTTGTCGAGATGGACGGCTTCGGCAATAACGAGGGCGTCATAGTAATGGCGGCGACCAACCGTGCGGATATACTCGATAACGCGCTTCTGCGTCCCGGCCGCTTTGACCGTCAGATTTATGTCGGCCTGCCCGATATCCGCGGCCGCGAGGCAATACTTAAGATTCACTCCCGCGATAAGCAGCTTGCGGATGACGTGGACCTCAACTCCATCGCAAAGGGCACCCCGGGATTTGCAGGCGCTGATCTTGAAAACCTGATGAACGAGGCCGCATTGCTCGCAGTGCGCCGCCGTCACAGATTCATCACCATGGAGGATGTGGACGAGGCAGTTCTCAAGGTCCAGATGGGCCCGGAGAAGAAGAGCCGCAAGATGAGCGAGAAGGCAAGACGCCTCACCGCCTACCACGAGTCCGGCCACGCAGTCACAGGCAAGTTCCTCACGCATGTTGACCCCGTGCATTATATAACTATCATTCCTCGCGGTCCTGCCGGCGGCTTCACGCTTTTCCGCCCTCAGGAGGATCTGGAGAACTTCAAATCCAAAGAGGAAATGTTTGAGAGCATCGTGATGTCTCTGGGCGGCAGAATGGCAGAGAAGCTCTTCCTTGACGATATATCCACCGGCGCATCCGGTGATATACAGCAGGCCAGCTCCACTGCACGCGACATGGTCATGAAGTACGGCATGAGCGACCGTCTCGGACCTATCTCCTATGATACCTCCGGCCACAGCATCTTCATCGGCCGTGACTTCGGCCAGACGAAGAGCTACTCCGAGGAGACCGCAGCCATCATCGACGAGGAAGTCAAGAAGATCTTCGATGCGGCAGCGGAGATGTGCGAGAAGATACTCAGAGAGCATGCCGACCAGTTGCGCGACATCGCGGAATACCTGCTTGTCAATGAGACGATGGAGGCAGAGGAGTTTAATTACTACTTCGAGCACGGCGAATTCATGCCGATACCTGCCAAGAAGGTGCGCGAGGCGAAGAATGACGACACAATCGAGCGTCCCGCCCGCCATATCTCCATGACAGACGGCTATGCCGAGGAGAATAAGCCCGCAGATGCACCGGCAGACGGCGAAAGCAAATCCGCCGAAGATGCCCCTGCGGATCAGGCTGAGAACAGCTCCGATAAATAAATAATCAAGACCAATACAGGGCATAACGGGAAATACGTTATGCCCTGTGAATATTTATATTATAAAAACGGCAGCCCGACATATCGGACTGCCGTAAATATATAATTTTTGCCGGATTAAGAGCTCAGCAGCAGCCGGGCTTGCCAAGCATGCGGAACATGTTCTTCTTGTACGCCTCAACGCCGGGCTGGTTGAACGGGTTAACGCCGGACATGTAGCCGGAGATTGCACAGGCCATCTCAAAGAAGCATACGAGAGAGGTGAAGCCCTCCTCATCGCGCTTTTCAACCTCAATGACCATGTTGGGGACACCGCCGGAGATGTGAGCCTCCTTGACTGCCTCAGCTACGGTAGCGCTGATGTCCGTGAGATCACGGCCGGCGACGTAGTTAAGCCCGTCTGCATCGGCCTCTTCAAAGGGAACAGTGTAGGTATTGTGCGAGCGTCTGAAGCGGACGACAGTCTCCATCATTGCACGCGGGCCGTCCTGGATGTACTGACCCATGGAGTGCAGGTCGGCGGTATATTCAACGGAGGCAGGGAAGATGCCTATGCCGTTTTTGCCCTCGCTCTCGCCGAACAGCTGCTTCCACCACTCAGCCATGAAGCGGAAGCTCGGCTCGTAGCAGGCGAAGATCTCAATGCTGTGGCCGTTTTTATAAAGACGCTGGCGGGCGGCGGCGTACTGCCACGCGGGGTTGTCTATGCCGCGGTCGTCAAGCTTGGAGAACTCGACTATTGCGGTGTCGATAATCTTGCGCACGTCGATGCCTGCAACGGCCATCGGCAGCAGACCGACGGCGGAGAGCACACTGTAACGGCCGCCGACATCATCAGGGACAACGAAGGTTTCCCAGCCGTATTCATCGCCCAGCTCCTTGAGGACGCCCTTGTGTGCATCGGTGGTCTCAAATATGTGGTCGTTGGCGTTGTCGCCGTATTTCTTCTGCAGCAGCTCTCTGAAGATACGGAAGGCGATTGCCGGCTCAAGCGTGGTGCCGGACTTGGAGATGACGTTGACGTCAAAGTCCATGTCGCCGAGAAGCTCAATCGTGTTGCAGAGTGCGTCGGCGGATATGCCGTTGCCGACAAAGAAAATTCTCGGATCGTTCGGGCCGGGGATGGGCTTAAGCAGCTCTATTGCGCCACGCGCGCCGAGATATGAGCCGCCTATGCCGATGACGACAAGCGCCTTGGAGCGGCTGCGGATTTTCTCTGCTGTGGCGATAATCTTGTTGAGCTCGTAGTCCTTTATGCGGCGGGGGAGATCCAGCCAGCCGGTGAATTCGCTGCCGGGACCGGATTTGTCCAAAAGTGTCTGATATGCTTTTTCGGCTGCCTCATAATCGGGGCCGTTGCCTAAGAATCCGGCAGCACCGGAAAGATCTACCTTAACCATGCTTATACTCCACCTGTCTGTTAATAATATTTTTTAATTTTTTTAATGTCACTGCGCGCAATCTGACGATAAGCCGCGCAGATACCGTGATTGCCCTGCTTTTTACAATTAAATATTATATACGCTTTCGGATGCATTTCAACAGAAAAATCAGTATAATACGGTGTGCAATATGACGAAAAATTGAAAATAAGCTTTTTACTGCCGGTATGCCTGCCGGAAGTGCTTTAAGCGGTCTGTTATCGGGAAAATAATTCTTAGCGGCTTTTTTACGGAATAAGTTACAATGCGGTTTGGTTTACAAAAACTTTACCGAGCTCTTACTGAAAATGAATATATGAATAAAGCGTTAATCACAAAGTACGGAGTTTCAAACACTTTTCAACATTTTCAACACGGTTTTCAACAACCGTGATGTGAATAAACGACGCAAGAACTCAAAATCCGGTTAACGTAACACAAATTATTTTCAGCGTGAAAAGCTTACGAAGACTATTCAAGAGTTAACAATTTGAGACTTGACGCATATAGTCGCGGATAGTAGAATATTGCACATAGATAACGGCGTATTATAAAAATCGGAGGCGGAAGGATTGAAAAGGGGTTTCAGATGGGATAAAAAGTATCTGTACTGGGGGATAACTGCTTTTTGCGTTGTCGCCTGCGCGATACTTTTTTATATGGCGTTGAATTACATCTCCGTGCTCGGCAACGCACTGAAAAAGCTTATGGGTATACTCAGCCCGTTCCTGTGGGGCATTGTCATAAGCTATCTGCTGCACCCGTGCATGAACTCTCTCGAGCGCAAGGCGTTTATCCCGATGTGCAGAAAGCTCTATAAGAATAATAAAAAGAGCGACGGGTCAAAGCTTGCGCGCGGACTCTCTGTGCTCGTGTCGGAGATAGTGCTGCTGGTCATTCTTGCGTCCTTGGTGTATCTTATCATACCTCAGTTGTACCAGAGCCTTGAGACCATCGTTAAAAACAGCAATACTTATATCGACAACATAACAAAATGGGCAGAAAAAATGCTTCAGGACTACCCGGAGATTGAGCAGTATGCGCTGAATGTATTGGGCTCAGTGAATACAAGCTTGATGGACTGGATACAGACGAAGGTTCTGCCGGAGCTGGGCAGCCTTGTTACGAACGTTACGGCGGGTGTGTATTACGTCGTGATGGCCATATACAATCTTATTATCGGCATAATCGTGTCGGTGTATATCATGGCAAACCACGAGACATTCTCCGCAAACTCCAAGCGCTGGCTCTACAGCATTTTCTCTGTCGAGACCGCAAGACGCATACGCAGAGCTCTTGTTTTCATAGACAAGACCTTTGCGGGATTTATAAACGGCAAGCTGGTTGACTCGGCAATAATCGGACTTATATGCTACATAGGCTGCGCACTGCTGCGTATGCCGTATGCGCTGCTGGTGAGCGTTATTGTCGGCGTAACGAATGTTATACCGTTCTTCGGCCCGTTTATCGGCGCTGTGCCGAGTGCGCTTATCATTCTCCTGGTCAGCCCGATCAAGTGCCTGATATTCGTAATATTTATAATAATCCTCCAGCAGATTGACGGCAATGTGATAGGACCGAAAATACTCGGCAGCTCCATCGGCATCAACGGCTTCTGGGTCATGTTCTCCATCATCATCGGCGGCGGCCTCTTCGGCTTCTGGGGCATGCTGCTCGGTGTGCCTGTGTTTGTGGTCATATACACCGCGATTAACGAGGTAATAGACAAAAAGCTGAAAAGAAACGACCTCCCGTACGAAACAGAGGACTACATCGGTGTTGACTATATCGACCCCGTGACCTACGAACGGGTAAAAAAGCCCTACTACGCCGCCCAGGAAGAATCCGCCGCTCAGAAAAAGGCGGAGGAGAGCGACGCGCAGGAAGAAAATAAATAATATAATTATATAAATATCCCCCGGCTGTTGGACGCTTTACGTTCACGCTCAACAGCCGGGGGTTTTATATTATATTATCTCACCTGTGTGCGAGGGTGTCGTGGGCTTCTTTTATGGCCAGGCAAAGAGCGTCGGCGTCTTCCTGTGTTGTGAAGCGCGAGAGGCCGATGCGGAGTGCGCCGTCTATCACGCGGGAGGGCAGACCGATGGCTTCGAGAACATGGCTGCGGCCGCCCTTTTTGCAGGCGGAACTTTTTGATATATAAATTTCTTTTGACTCGAGCAGATTCATGATGACTTCACTGCGCCAGCCGGGGAGGGAGATGCTGAGTATGTGCGGAGAGGCGGTCTCTATAAGCTCAAGCTCGGGAATGTCGGCGCGCAGACGCTCGGAGATGTATTTTTTCAGACCTGCCATGCGCTCACAGCTCTCCGGCATTGCAAGCCGTGCAGCTTCACACGCGGCACCGAAGGCGGCGATTGCAGGCATTGCCTCCGTGCCGGCGCGTCTGCCGGATTCCTGTGAGCCGCCCATGATGTACGGACGCAGGCGCAGACCGTCTCTCACGTAGAGTGCGCCGATGCCCTTCGGAGCGTGAATCTTGTGCCCACTGATGCTGATCATGTCAGCACCGAGTGATTTCGGAGTGAACGGGATTTTCATAAATGCCTGAACTGCGTCAACATGCAGCAGAGCCTGTGACTTTTTGGCCTTTAAAATTTGTGAAACTGCAGAAATATCCGTCACAGCGCCTGTTTCGTTATTGACCAGCATCAAAGAAACGAGTATAGTATCATCTCGTAGAGCGTTTTCAACATCTTCGGGCCTTATGGCGCCGGTGCTGTCGGGTGCGAGCAGCGTCACCTCGTAGCCGCGGCGGGTCAGCTCCTCAAGCGTGCGGCGAATGGCATCATGCTCCACCTGCGAAGAGATAATATGCCTGCCCTTGCGCGACATTGCCTCCGCTCCGCCGATGAGTGCCCAGTTATCACTCTCGGAGCCGCAGGAGGTGAATATGAGCTCACCCGGCTTGCAGCCGAGTGCCGTTGAAACCTGAGCGCGTGCGGTGTCCAGCAGCTTCTTTGCCTCGCGGCCCTTCGTATGGGTGGAGCTGGGGTTGCCGTATACCTCGCACATTGCGTGCATTGCGGCTTCTGCCGCCTCGGGGCAGACTCTGGTAGTGGCGGAGTTGTCGAGATAATGTTCCATCGTATTCACACTTTCACTTTCGAATAAAATATATTATAATAAATCTTTTCAGGTATAAAACAAAGGGAGAACCTTATGAAGTATATTATATCCACTCTTGGCTGTAAGGTCAACCAGTATGAGACTCAGGCCATGGAGACTATTCTCAACGAGCGCGGACACGAGCATGCAGCCCCCGGAGAGCAGGCCGATGCCGTAATAGTCAACACCTGCGCCGTCACGGCCGAGAGCGGGAGAAAATCACGCCAGCTTATACGCCGGCTGCGCGACGAAAACCCCGGCGCGGTTGTAGCGGTGTGCGGCTGCTACTCTCAGATTGAGCCGGAGGCGGCAGAGGAGCTCGGCGCGAGCGTTATATTCGGCGCAGCGGACAGAGCAAAGCTTGTGGACGCTGTCGAGCGTGCAGTGAACTCCGGTGAGGGCTGCCGCGACATAGACGAGCCGTTTAAGCGCCGCGCGATAGAGAAGCTGCCGGCGGGCGCGGTATCAGGAAGAACGCGCGCAATGCTGAAAATTCAGGACGGCTGCGTCAATTTCTGCACCTACTGTATTATACCGTATACCCGCGGACGTCTGTGCAGCCTGCCGATAGAGGATGCCGTGCGAGAGACTGCGCGCATGGATGAGCAGGGCTTTAAGGAGCTTGTGCTCACCGGCATAGAGGTCGCGTCCTACGGCGCGGATCTCCCGGAAAAGCCGGGACTTGCGGACGTGATTTGCGCCTGCGCCGGTGCCGCGAAGCATATGCGCATACGCCTCGGTTCGCTTGAGCCGACGGTCATAACGGAAGACTTCTGCCGCCGCCTTGCAGCAAACGGAAGAATGTGCCGGCACTTCCATCTTTCGCTGCAGTCAGGCTGTGACAAAACGCTAAAGGCGATGAACCGCAAGTATGACACGGCGCACTTTTACCATGCGGTGGAGCTGCTGCGCGAATACTTCCCCGGCTGCGGCATAACCTGCGATCTCATAACGGGCTTCCCCGGCGAGACGGAGGAGGATCACGCCGCAACGCTTGAATTTATACGCCGCTGCGCCTTTTCAGACATGCACACGTTCCCGTATTCCCGCCGCCCCGGCACTCCGGCGGATAAGATGCCCGATCAGATTACCCATGCGGTCAAGGAGCGCCGTGCGCGTGAGGCCAGAGAGATAGGCGAGGAGATGAAGCGGGACTTTCTCAACGCAAGCGTGGGTCAGGTGCTGCCGGTTCTCTTCGAAACGGAGGAGGACGGATATGTCACCGGACACAGCGACACATATGTTCTCGTCAGAGCACAGGGGACGCAGCTTCGCGGGCAGACGCTGAACGTGAAAATTACCGGCGTTGACGGCGATGAGCTCTCAGGCGAGATAATAAATTGATATTATTAATTTTTAATAATATAGGGGCGGAGAGCATGATTGTGCATCAAAGCCCTGCGCAGGCATAGGCAACCGGACTTGGACGAAACACAACAGGAGAATAGCAATGAACGAGAGAGTGTATAATTTTGCGGCAGGACCTTCCGTCATGCCGGAGAGCGTATTGAAAAAAGCAGCTGCGGAAATGATGAATTTTCGCGGAAGCGGCATGTCGGTGATGGAGATGAGCCATCGAAGTCCGGTGTTTCAGGAGATTTTTGACGAGGCAAAATCAGGGCTGAAGGAAGCGCTGAACGTCCCCGACAGTCATGAGATATTATTGCTGCAGGGCGGTGCAACGCTGCAGTTTGCATCAATACCGATGAACCTGATCGAAAACGGCTGCGCGGACTACGCCGTGACCGGGCATTTTTCCGGACGCGCGGCAAAGGAAGCGGAGAAGTACGGCCGTATAAATATAGCGGCGGACACATCGAGCACGGGACACGACAGAATACCGCAGCAGTCTGAGCTCAAATTCTCGGACGACGCAAAGTATTTTTATTACTGCGCCAACAATACGATATACGGCACAGAGTGGCAGTATGTCCCCGAAGCAAAGGCACCGCTGGTCTGCGATATGTCCTCGGACATTCTCTCACGCAGAGTGGATGTCTCACGCTTCGGCATTATTTACGCCGGCGCGCAGAAAAACATGGCCCCTGCCGGACTGACAGTGGTTATAATCGATAAGAAGCTTGCCGGGAAAGAGCTCCCCTATACGCCGGAGATCATGAGCTATGCCACGCTCATTGAGAAGGACTCACTGCTCAACACGCCCCCGTGCTGGTGCATATACATGCTCTCGCTCATGATGCAGTGGCTTCGCGAGCAGGGCGGCGTTGCGGCAATGGAGCAGCTGCGCGAGGAGCGCTCACGCATTATATACGACGTGCTGGATTCAAGCAGCTTTTATATCGCCCATGCGCAGCCGGATTCCCGCAGCCGCATGAACGTCACCTTCCGTGCACCTACGGAGGAGCTGAATGCGGAGTTTGTAAAGGGCGCGGCGGAGATAGGCCTCGTAAATGTCAAGGGCCACAAGAAGACCGGCGGTATGCGCGCATCTCTCTATAACGCAATGCCGATAGAGGGCGCAGTGAAGCTGGCAGAGTACATGAAGAAATTTGAGGTGGAGCACCATGTTTAAGATAAAGACGATGAATTCGATTTCCCCGGCGGGACTGGATGCACTTAAAAGGCTCGGCTGCGAGGTCAGCCCCGACATGCAGCAGCCGGATGGTATGCTTATCCGCTCGGCAGAGCTGCACGGTATGGAGTTTGGCGAAAATCTGCTTGCAATCGCGAGAGCCGGAGCGGGCTATAATAACATTCCCATAGAGGACTGCGCAGAGAAGGGCATAGTGGTCTTCAACAGCCCCGGTGCAAACGCACAGGCCGTTAAGGAGCAGGAGATATGCTCCCTCGTCATGGCATCGAGAGATGTGCTGGGCGCAATTGACTGGGTGAGAACTATTGCAGACAGGGGCGAAGAGATCCCCAAGCTCGTTGAAAAAGGCAAGTCCGCGTTTTCCGGCCCTGAGCTCCTCGGCAAAAATCTCGGCGTAATAGGCCTGGGCGCTGTCGGCGCACTTGTGGCGAACATAGCGCTGGAGCTGGGCATGACCGTTTACGGCTACGACCCGTTTATGTCAGTCGAGGCCGCATGGCAGCTTTCAAGAGAGGTCATACGCTGCGAGAATGTTGAGGATATATACACAAACAGCGATTATATCAGCCTGAACGTGCCGTATACAGAGACGACGCACCACATGATAAACGCAGACGCGTTTGCAAAAATGCGTCAGGGCGTGAGAATAGTCAACGAATCCCGCGCTGAGGTTGTGGACGATGTGGCGATGACTGCCGCACTCGACTGCGGCAAGGTCTCAAGATACGTCACGGACTTCCCCAACGAGGTCATACTCAAGGCACCCAACGTCATTGCAATGCCCCACCTCGGCGCCGTCACGCCCGAGAGCGAGGACCGCTGCGCAGAGATGGCGGCGCACGAGCTCTATGACTATCTGCTCAACGGCAATATTAAGAACTCCGTCAACCTGCCTAATGCGTCATTGGCGCGCATGGGCGTATGCAGACTCTGCGTTATCCACCGCAACGTCCCCCGAATGATCACCAAGATACTCGACTTCATAAGCGACAGGAACATAAACGTCGAGCACATGATAAATAAGCCGCGCGGAGAGTACGCATACACAATCGTCGACCTCGGTGAGAAGATAGACGAGGACGTCGCCGTTTCAATCCGCGGCATGGACAACGTCCTGCGTGTGAGAGTTTTATATTAATAATATTAAATTCGGAGATACAGCCATATGACCACGGAAAAGCTATATTATGCCGACAGCTATCTGCATGAATTTACGGCGAAGGTGCTTGAGTGCCGTAAGCTCGAGGGTGACGGCGGCTTTGCGGTGCTGCTGGATAAAACGGCATTTTTCCCCGAAGGCGGCGGCATGCCGGCAGATACGGGGCGCATAGGAAACGCAAAGGTGACGGACGTGCAGGAGGTCAAGGGCGAAATTCTGCACTATACCGACACTGAGCTTTACGCAGGTGATATCTGCAGCTGCGCATTGGATTACGAGCAGAGACTGCGGCATATGCAGAATCACTCCGGTGAGCATATATTCTCCGGTATCGCCCATACGCTCTACGGTGTGGATAATGTCGGCTTTCACACGGGCGCGGACTTCATGACGATTGATTTCAATAAAGAGCTGAGCTGGGATGAGCTGTCAAACATCGAATACCGCGCAAATGAGGCTGTGCGCGCTAATTTAAACGTGCGTGCATGGTATCCGGAGCCTGGCGAGCTTGCGGGCATGGAATACCGCAGCAAGCTTGAGCTGACGGAGAATGTGCGCATAGTCGAGATAGAGGGCATAGACCGCTGCGCCTGCTGCGCGGTGCACGTTACGCACACGGGCGAAATAGGCATGATTAAGCTCCTCGAGAGTGAGCGTCATCGCGGCGGCGTCCGGCTGACTCTCGTTTGCGGCATGGATGCGCTGGATGCGGTTAAAATCATGCAGGGCAGCGTGGTCGGCGTGTCAAAGCAGCTGAGTGCGAAGCGCGCGGAGATAGAGAGCGCCGTGGAGCGCGTACTTGCTCAGGAGCAGAGATATAAAGAGCGCATCGCGCAGCTGTCGATGATGAACGTACGTCTTATTGCAGCCGGTTTTGAACCGCGCGAGGGCAGCATATGCGTATTTGACGACGGCACACTTGATGAGATTGCTCTGCGTGAGCTTGTAAATCTGCTGTGCGAAAAGTGCACCGGCGCCGCCGCGGTTTTTTCCGGCAGCGATGAGAGCGGATATAAATATATCATCGGCAGCCGCCATATAGATCTGCGCCGCCGCACGAAGGAGATCAATTCCGCAATAGACGGAAGAGGCGGAGGAAGCTCCGAGATGATACAGGGCAGATCGAACGGAAAGCGCGAAAAAGTACAAGAATTTGTAGAAACGGCCCTTGTATAGACAATTTTGGACAAATTGTATAACCTTAAATCAAAAAAAAGCTCCCAATATGGGAGCTTTTACTCAAAACCGGATTGACAATGAATTGACAGCCTGTTAAAATATATGAGCAAGGGTGGGCGCCCAGCGCCCGAATAATGGAAACAATATGGAGGGTTATCTGTGAAAGATCTCAAGCATCTTATCTACTTTGAGAATCTGCTTCAGGAAGCCAACAATGAGCTTGTCCAGAAGGCAAAAGCCGACGGACAGCATGCAGTGGGTTACACCTGCTACTTTATGCCTGAAGTACTTCTCGACCTGCCCGGCTGCTTCGCAGTTCGTCTGCGTGCACCGCGCTGCACTTCTCCTGACATCGCGACATATTACATGTCCTCCCGTGTCTGCCACTATGCAAGAAGCCTTCTTGAACGCGCACTTGAAGGCGGCTTTAACTTCCTCGACGCGCAGATGGCAACCGAAACCTGCACTGCTACCTGCCGTTTCCAGGAGCATCTCCAGCAGAAGCACCTTGACTCCGTCAAGGACATGAGAATCATCAACAATGATGACTTCTTCTGCGAATTCTCCGACGTTCCTTTCAAGAACAACCAGATCGGCTATGATCACTTCCGTGAGCAGCTGCGCGCACATGTGCTTGAGCCGCTGCATGAGCACTTCGGCACGGACATCTCCGACGAAGCCATCATGAAGACCATCGAGCGCCACAACGAGGTCTGCCGCCTGATAAACGAAATCGGCGACTACCGCAAGCTCGACAATCCCACCATCACCGGTTACGAGTTCCATGTTATCCAGCTTGTCAGCCAGGTTTGCCCGAAGGATCTCATCCTCCCGTACCTGCGCGAGACTGCAGAGCAGCTCAAGACCCGTGAGCCCGATGAGAAGTGGCCGTTCCGCTGCAAGGTCGTCCTGGCAGGCTCCGAGAACGATGACCCCGAGTTCACCAAGCTCATTGAGGGCTGCGGCGCAGAGGTCGTTGCAGACCGTTACTGCTACGGCGCAGTTGAAAGCCGTGTTCCCATCTATGTCGCAGAGGGTCAGGATCCTCTCGACGCTATCGCACGCCACTACCTCGACACCTCCAACTGCCCGCGCTTCATGCCGCAGAACGTCATGCGTGAGCGTAAGCAGCGCGTCGCGGATCTCGCCAAGGAGTACAAGGCTGACGGCGTCATCGTGGCTTCAAACAAGTTCTGCGAGTACTGGAGCTATGAGCGTGTTATCGACACTGTCGTTCTCCCGCGCGACTTCGGTCTGCCCGTGTGCTCGATAGAGAAGGAGTACATCAACTCCGCATCCGGCCAGCTCCGCACCCGCTTCCAGGCCTTTGTTGAGAGCATAGAGATCAAGAAGATCCAGGAGGGCAAGTAAGATGGCTAAGAAAAACGTAGATATCAAAAAACTCGCAAAAGATTTCTGGTACGGCAAGCCCCACGGTGAGCGCCGTATCGGCGAGATATTCGAAGACAAGACCGGTCTTTACAAGCACAGAGAGTGGCGCGGCGTAAAGGACACCCTGTACTACTTCTACATGATCTGGTGCTACAACTACATGCAGATGGTCATGGACGTCATCAAGTACGGCGGCGTTGTGAACTTTGCAAAGGGCGTTTGGCGCTACCGCTGGGTCGGCCAGACCTACCTCCCTGTTCTGCACTGGTTTGACCGTGGTCTGCAGGGCCTGCGCGGCGAGGCAATGAAGGCCTCCGCATGGCACTACCGTGCAATGGTCAACGCAACCATCACTCAGTTCATGCGTATGTTCTGCGCTGACACCAACCTCCACGGCGGCAAGAAGAACGATGCATACTACCACACCTTCGCACACAACGAGACCGTTTGGGGCGGCGTTTTCTACCCCTGGTCCGATAAGTTCCAGAACGTGCCTATGGAGATGATCCCGTACTTCGTCACCTGCCACGTCAACAGCCACACCGTTCTTAACTACATCGACGCTGTTCAGTCCATCGGCCTGCCCGGTGACCCCTGCCCGATGTGCCAGGCTGAGTCCGGTCTGTTCGTCCTTGACGATATGCCTGACTACGCACCCCTGGTAGTCACCAGCAACGAGGCCTGCGATGCATCCGTCGCTACCTCCGTTCTGCAGGACTGGTTCTTTGATAAGCCCCTGTTCGCACTGCCTATGCCTATGCAGTTTGATGATCCTCTGGTCAAGAAGCACTGCATGGCAGAGATCGAGGAGTGCTGGAAGTTCATCGAAGATCAGACCGGCGTTCCCTTCAACTGGGATGTCCTCAAGGAGCGTCTTGAGTCCCAGAACAAGCTGCAGGAGTTCGAGTGGGAGAAGTGGGAAGTTGCAGCCAACACCAACTACTACCCGATCAACGGCGTTGCACAGGCACTGTATCGTATATACCAGACCCAGTACGGCGATCTGCCCATCTGGCACTTTGTCGACGGCAAGGTTCGCAAGATACTCAACAAGTGCGTAGAGAAGAAGATCAACACCTTCCCCAAGACCACTCACCGCGTTATCGCATGGTCCTGCGCACCTCTTTACTACTCCAACTGGTGCACCTGGGCTTACAACTGCTGGGGCTTGAACGTCATCATCAACATGGACTCCCTCATGTTCAACATGACTATCCGTACCGATTCCTACGAGCATGCACTCGAGGATATGGCACAGTATCATATGTGGGCACCTATGCGCCGCATGGCAGTCGGCGGCATGAAGCACTTCTTCGAGCTGTGGGAGTACAAAGAGAAGTTCAACTGCGACATGGTCATGATGTACGACCAGCTGCAGTGCAAGGGCTCTCAGGGCCTGCACGGCCTGTTCGAGGACGAGTTCCGCGACAGAAACATCCCGGCTATCTGGATGCCGCACGCGCTGCCTGACTGCCGCACCGTCTCCAGAGCGGAGATCCGCCGTATAATCAACGATTACATGACCACCGTCATGCATGAAGAGCCTTTGGATCCGTCTCTGCTTGACTTTGACGACTCCATGACTTGGTAATTAGGAGGAAGCGTACATGAAAAAATGCAAATGCGGTAAAAAGGGCGGCTGCAAGATCGGTAAGTTCTTCGGCAAGCTCATCGGTATTGTCCTTCTGGCAAACGTTGCGCTGTTCGCCGTATTCTTCTTTGACCTCGACGGTAAGCTCCTGTTCAACGTGGTAGAGCCGTTCCTCAAGAAGCACTATGACGATATGGAGCGCAAGGATATGCTCAAGACTCCTTACGAGATAGACAAGTTCCCCAAGTACGAGTACTGATTAAATAAGATTTATAAGAGATAAATTTTTGGAGGCGTAATCAAATGAAATACTTCGGCGGCTGCGACGTAGGCTCCACCTACACAAAGGCAGTTATAC
>CAVAPH010000007.1:0-40472 GCA_963590455.1 bacterium
TCTTGACTTGCAGTGATTTGGATAAAGTGAAAGCTGAAATCAAAAAGCAATTAGGCTGACAAACTCCAGCCTGTCGATGAAAGTAGACATGGTCAAGCATGCCCGGCAAATATGATTAGACCATGAGCTTGCAACGGCAAAGGAACGAAATAAGCAGATCCAGAGGGCATAAGGCGTAAAAGAGCAGGCAAACCGGAATTTGCCCGCTCCTTCGTTTTCAACTCGATTATTTTGCAATAAATCAAAAATTTACGTGTTTAAAAGAATTTTCTCGCAAGCTCACGAGCCTGTTCTTCACCATCGGTATTCTTGATCTCACCCACATCGGAAACCTTCGGGATCAGAACTTCTCCTACGATCTCTGCCTTCATCAGTGCCATAGTTTTTTCAAAAGAGAAGCGAATACCGGTGAAGGTTTCTTCGGTATCTTCTTCACAGCAGCTCAGAAGAGCAGCTTTCTTGCCGGAGAAATCCTTTCCCGTAACGCACAGAGAGAAGCAGCGATCAATGACGGCCTTGATCTGCGCGGGGAAGGTGTACCAGTAAACCGGGCTTGCAATCACGATGCCGTCGGCGTCATGGAGATCTTCCACGATTTTATCAAAATCATCACGGAATACGCATTCTCCCTTTGTCATGCAGCCATAGCAGCCGCGGCAGCCGGCGATTTTCATGTTTGCGACATCATACTCGGTGACGGAAGCGCCGGCCTTTTTTGCTTCCTCGGCGAAGGCAGCTGCCAGCGTGTTTGAGTTGCCGTTTTTACGGGAACTTGCTTTCAAAATTACAATTTTACTCATATTCTTATCCTCCCATTGAAGTCTGGCACCATTATGTGATAGAATGAAGCAAAAGTAAAGTACGCACATTTGCGTTAGGTACTAACCTTCAGGAGAGTGCAAATGCAATGAACAATTCATCAAAAGAACTCGGCTGCTGCCTGACTGGCGTGGAGCTTAAAGATACAGGCTTTGGCTATACTCTGTCCCTCATTGAGGGCAAATACAAGATGATCATCATGTATTGGCTGGCAGAATACAAACCTGTTATGCGCTATAACGAGCTGAAACGGAGCCTTGGCAATATCTCACACAAAACCCTGAGCAACACTCTCAAGGAGCTGGAAGCAGACCGTCTTATTATTCGGAAAGAATACCCGCAGATCCCGCCCAAAGTAGAATACAGTCTTTCGGAACGCGGAAAATCGCTGATCCCGGTTTTGGATGCCATGTGCGAATGGGGCGGAGCGCACCGGGATGATCCGTCTGTAAAATAGGAAAAGGCATCAAAAGCATACGGCAAATTTTTGCTTTCCTAAGGAAGAAAGCCCCGTCCGCAGATGCTAATATTTGATTTTTGGGAGGAACAAACATGAAGATTGACATCACATTAAGGATTACGCCTAAGATGGCAACAGACGCTCAGGGCAACGAGAAGAAAGCATTGGTTGGCCACCTGGGAACGCATTTTGATGTAATGAATAAAGAGTTCCCGCTGGAATATACGCAGAGAAAGGGCATTGTGTTCGATGTCAGCAAAGTCAAAGACAGAGATATAGATATTGCCGATGTTGATTTGGATAAAGTCGATTCTGATATGTTTGCGGCTTTTTATACCGGCTTTATCGAAGAAGAAGGCTACGGAACGAGCAAATATTTCAAGGAGCATCCGCAGCTTTCAAATGAGCTGATTGAGAAGCTTCTGCAGAAGAAGGTCTCCATCATCGGAGTGGACTTTGCGGGGGTAAGAAGAGGCAAAGAGCATACGCCCACAGATCAGTATTGTGCGGATCACGGTGTGTTTATTGTTGAAAATCTGTGTAACCTGAAGAAAGTGCTTGAAAACGGCGGTATGTTTATTGCAAACACATATCCGATGAATTATGCGGAGATGACAGGCCTGCCGTGCAGGGTTGTTGCGGATATTTTATGATAGAGCTTTAAAACTCACAGCGGAGGTTTTTTATGATCCTTTATTTTTCGGCAACCGGCAACTGCAAATATGTCGCGTCCCGGCTTGCAAAATCAACAGAGCAGGATATGCTGTCAATCGTTGACTGTATGCATGAGGGCAGATACTCATTTGAGGACGATGTAGTCGGAATAATTTCTCCTACCTACTTTTGGGGGATGCCGAGTATTGTGGAGGAATTCCTGCAAAAGGCCGAATTTAAAACCGGCTATCTCTTCTATGTTTCCACCTACGGAACAACACCCGGTGCCTCCGGCGCTTTAGCCGAGGAGACTGTCAAGGGCAGAAAGATTGACGCATTTTATTGTGTGCGAATGCCGGACAACTGGACGCCGGTTTTCGATCTGTCTACGCCAGAAAAGGTCGCGGCATTTACAAGGACGACAGAGAAGAGCATTGACGAGATCTGCCGGAAAGTCACGGCACGTCATACGAACTCCCATATGTCCCCGCGAACGCCGGCTTTTGTCACGAAAATGATTTCGGGCCCGATTTATAATAATAAAGCGCGCAAAACTTCAAATTTCGGTGTGGAAGACAGCTGTATAGGATGCGGTCTGTGCGAGAAAAAGTGCCCGGTGAATGCAATACGAATAACAGACGGAAAACCCGCTTGGGTAAAAGACAAATGTGTGATGTGCCTCGGATGCCTTCATCGCTGCCCCAAATTTGCCATACAGTACGGAGGCAAAACAAAGAAGCACGGGCAGTATCTGAATCCGAATGTGAAGGTTTGATATCTACATAAGGAAAGCGGTCACATGGGCAGCTCCTCATGTGACCGCGATTTTTTGCGTCAATATGCTAAGTTCCGCTATCTGAAATTTTTTGCCCCGGCTGATTATACATGCAAGCGACTGAGGCTGCTCGGCTTCATATGACTGTGCTTTGCTTTTTCAAATAGCACTCGACCTCGGCGAGGTTTGGCACGCTTTGAATGCCGCCGGGCTTTGTGGCAGAGAGGCCTGCGGCGGTGCAGGCGAAGGCGACAATCTCACGAAGCTCACTATCCGAGAGCTCCTCGGGCACTTTTCCGATTTGGAGCAGCTTCCACATGGCGCTCCCGCCGAAAATATCTCCGGCCCCAGTCGTGTCAATGACGTGTATATCTCGCAGCGCGTCAACGTGACCGGCGGCAGTCTTGCTGCGGTAAAAGCAGCCGTCCGCGCCGCATGTCACATACACAAGCCGCACGGGGAAGCTGCGGATAATGTGCTCGGCAGCGGCCTCCGGCGCGAGCGAGAAGAGAAAATCCGTTTCCTCATCGCTGATCTTCACAACGTCCGCATGAGAGAGCCCCCAGAGCATCTGCGCCTTGGCGTCCTCGGCATCCTTCCAGAGCGGGGCGCGGAAATTCGGATCAAAGGAGAGAAGCGCCCCGTGAGAGCGCGCATATTCAGCGGCACGGTAGGTTGCCGTGCGGGATGGCTCATCCGTGAGCGACAGTGTGCCGAAGTGAAAAACGCGCGTGTTATTCAAGAGAGGCAGCTTGACCTCGTCAAATGAAAGCTGCATATCGGCGCCGGGCTTGCGCGCAAAGGAAAACTCGCGATTGCCCTGTGCGTCAAGTGTCACGAACGCCAGCGTTGTAAATACGTCTTCAGAGGTCACTAACCCCGCCGTATCGATGTCGCTCCGGCGGAGTGTGTCGGCGAGAAGCTTCCCGAATGTGTCTGTGCCGACCTTGCCGATGAGCGCCGTCTGACCGCCGAATTTTGCAATGGCGGCGAGAAAATTCGCGGGCGCACCGCCGGGATGCGCCTCCATTGTGGGGTAACCATCCGCAGTGGACGAGAGCATCGTAAAATCGATGAGCAGCTCACCGAGCGCAGTAACATCGTATGTGCTCATTTGTCCGTCACTTCCTTCCGAATCGGCTGCAGCCAACCGCCGCGACCTTTTTCTATTATATCCATATATTCATTATGCCGCATCTTCAGAGATTATTCAAGAAAAAAACCAAAACGGAGTCGTCAGTACGGGCTTGCTGGCAGTATAATGCTTGATATGAGGACACCGGCATGTTTTTAGCCGTGCTCAGCGAAATATTGACGATGTCTCCGGGCGTGAGTATAATTAAAATACAAATCAGGCAAAACCTGTATTTAGGCCGCCTGACAGAGAGATGAAAAAAGCGGAGCGATAAAAGCTGCCGTAAGAGATTGGAGGGTACTTATGAACAAATTCTATGGAGCGGGATGGGACGGAGCTCTCTATCCTGCGGGAAACAGCAAAGATAAAATCGTTATCGTCTTCAGCGGAAGTGAAGGCGGTTTGGAGCACGCGGGAAAATGCTGCCGGTATCTTCAGGACAACGGCATCGATTCCTTCGCACTCGGATATTTCAAAACAAAGCACTCATCAAAGAAGCTGGATCTGATCCCGGTGGAGATTTTCGGAGATGTGATCGAAAAGCTGAAAGCAATGGGCTATCGCAAGATCGGTGTTGAGGGTGTTTCAAAAGGTGCCGAATTGGCTCTTGCTGCGGCGATTGAGTATCCCGAGATCTCCTGCGTAATAATAAAAACACCGTCATGGTTTTACAGCGAGGGACTTGCGGGAGGACAGCCGTCCGGGAACAGCTGCTGGTCGTATAAAGGACAGGCACTGCCGTTTACTCCGTACAGGGAGAGAAAAATCCATATGCTCAAAATGATACGGGAGGCGAAGGAATACAACATACTCCCGGTCAATACCGGAAAGCGCGTGCTGCCGGAGTCGGTTATCCCTGTAGAGAAGATCAACGCGCCAATACTCATGTTTTCAACAAAGGTCGATACGATCTGGCCGTCAACGGAGAGCTGCGAAAAGATCTGCGAGCGACTTGAAGCAAATAAATTTTCCTACCCGTATAAGCACATAGCATTTGAACATATGAGCCATATGATGCTGGAATACTGCGGAAAGGAAATCAAGTACTTTATAAAATCCGAAAAAGAAGACCCGGCTGCCTGCTTTGCGGAACGAGAGACCATGGGCAAAGAATGCGTGAGCTGGATCCAAAGCGTGTGGCAGTAACGCCGCGTCTGCAAAACCTGTTTGCTGGTATCAATGCAAGACGCCGGATTGGCAGCATAAAGCGTAAATAGGCAGGCAGACCGGAATTTACCGGAGGAGATGAAAAATATGCTTAAAAAGAAATACCGCATGATCGGTTTATTGCTGCCTGTTTGTGCTGTGTTGACCGCCTGCGGCAGCAGTGAGAGTCATACTGACAGCGTTTCTTCCGACAATGCTTCTTCGCAGGGCGAGGTGATCAGCACGAGAGAAGGCTTTTCAATCCATGAGATCTCTGATGAATTATTTGAAAGAATGCAGGCGGGGAACACGTATAAGGAGGATTGCATTGTCCCTCGGGAGGACCTCCGGTATCTGCTTGTTTTGCACAAGGATAAGGACGGGAATACCCATCAGGGGGAAATGGTTGTACATAAGCTGATCGCGGAGGATGTCCTGGAAATTTTCGAGGAGCTTTACGACGCAAACTACCCGATCGAACGCATGGTGCTTCCGGATAACTACATGGCGGACGATGAAACGATGATGCGGGATAATAATTCCTCCTGCTTTAATTTCCGGTTCATATCACATACAACAAAGATCTCCAAGCACGGACTGGGGATGGCCGTGGATATCAATACGCTGTATAATCCCTACTATAAGGTAGTAACAAACGATGACGGAACTACGGAAGAAGTAATAGAGCCCGCCACGGGAGCGCCTTATCTCGACAGGACCCGGGAGTTTGAATACAAAATCGACAAGGACGATCTGTGTTATCAGCTTTTCATTGAAAAAGGCTTTGAGTGGGGCGGAGACTGGACCGACCGAAAGGATTACCAGCACTTTGAACTGCCCACGGAAATCACGGACAAGTATTCCGAAATGTATGCAAAATAGAGCGTTAATATTGGACGTTTAATATAACGCAATGCAGTCCCGTTTGCCGTTTTTGACTTTACGGAGAAGCTGA
Source organism: bacterium (assembly GCA_963590455.1). Lineage (GTDB taxonomy): Bacteria > Bacillota > Clostridia > Oscillospirales > Oscillospiraceae > Limivicinus. The sequence continues at coordinate 5,945 of CAVAPH010000007.1, forward strand.
AAAGTAATATAATCTGCATGCATCAAATGTGCTTTTGTGAAAACATGATGCAGAGTAAGAAAGGCGAAGAATTATGACCACAGAAGAATTTAAATCGGCGGCGAAGTTTTGGAAAGAAAAAGAACGCACGGAAATGCCGGCTGAGCAGTTGAAAGCCGTCGTTGAGGAATACCTCGGCAGCAGCTCCGTATGCGCGCTGGCGACCGGAAGCGGCGATTACGTGCGCTGCACTCCGCTGGAATACAGCTATCACGACGGAAAGCTCTGGATTTTCACCGAGGGCGGCGAGAAATTTATCGGGCTTGAGAAAAACGACAACGTCAGCCTTGCAGTGTTTGACAAGAACCCGAGCTTCGGCGAGCTGAAGAGCGTGCAGATCATGGGCAGGGCGGATATCATCGAGCCGATGTCCGATGTGTATATTGCCCACGCGGAATATAAGAAAATACCGGTTACAGCTCTGCAAAACCTTGCGGATCAGGGACACCCGATGCATTTAATCTGCATCACGCCCGTGAGAATGGATGTGCTGTTCTCAGATTTCAAGAAGCAGGGATACGACAGCCGCCAGGTGCTGGATTACACAAAGTGAGATAATTTGACGGCGATATTCAGTACTGGTACGGCGAAAAAGAGAAGAGAAATATAATACGTCCGCAGACTCCTGCAGCATTTGAATCGCTGCAGGAGCGTTTTAATTTTATTATAATTTTTTCACCTGAGATTTGGCCCGCAATGCGCCTTTTTCTGGATTTTCGTAATCATAAATCGTCTCTCACCCCAAAACCTCAAAACCCCTTGAAATACAGCTGTTTTTCAGTGGCGGAACGGTTAAAAATATTGATGTTATTTACAATTGACAGGGGATTTTATTACGCTTATAATAGGTTGAATACATATGTAAACAAGCTTGATAAAAGGCAGGCTTTGGAGGAAAATCCTTGGCAGATTATTACGGTCACGAAAAAAAGCGGCTCTCGAAAATATGGATTGCTGCCATACTGATCGGTATCGCGCTGCTTTACGCGGGCTTGCTGTTCGGCATTAAGGCAATCGGCAACAAGCTGGAACGGCGGGAGACGACGGAGACTGTCGGCTCACTGGACGGGCGGTTTGACTCCGAGGTGCTGACGATGGAGTACGACGGGAAGACCTGGACGTACAGGAGCAGTGATCTGGCGAATCTGCTGCTCATAGGTGTGGACTGGGAGGATACCGAAGAGACGATCTCCGAGCGCTACGCAAACCAGGCGGACTTCCTGTTTCTGATCACTATCGACAAGACAAACAGGATCGTCTCCACAATGCAGCTGGACCGCGACACTATGACTGATATCCGCATATACAGCCCCTTCGGCGATTATACGGGCACGCAGGAGGAGCAGATCTGTCTTTCGCACGCCTATTGCGACGACGAGCAGGAGAACTGCGAAAATACCGCGTGGGCGGTGAGCAATATGCTCGGCGGGATCCCGATTGACGGCTATCTGTCGCTGGACATGAGCAGCATCGCCGTGCTAAACGATGCGCTGGGCGGCGTGACCGTCACGCTGGAGGACGACTTTACGATGTACGACCCGGAGATGACCGCGGGAACGACGCTGACGCTTCACGGCGAGCAGGCGGAGTATTACGTGCGCGGGCGCATGGAAGTGGGCGACGGCACGAACTCCGGCCGTATGCGCAGACAGCTTGAGTTCATCCGGGCGGCGGAGAAGCTGCTGATTGAGAAAATGAACGAGGACACCGACAGCGTCGGCACACTGTACGATGCGCTTGACGGGCACATGACCACGAATATCGATCGCAGCCGGCTTGTAGACAGAGCCTATGAGTGCATGACATATGAGCGGCCTGATACGGTGGTGCCGGAGGGCAGCCATAACGTCGGCACGGATGGATTTATGGAGTTCCATGTCGATGAGGACGCACTGAAAAAACTGGTGGCGGAGAGCTTTTTCCGACAAGCCTGATATAACAAACATAACAAACACACTGTTTGGGAGGAATACAGAACCATGAAGAGACGCATTCTCGGTTTTTGCCTGGCACTGGCAATGATACTGGCGACCTGCGGCATAACCGCATCAGCGGCGGTGCTCACTGACGCGCCGGCAACACCCACTCAGGACCGCGTCGTTTCACTGGAAGCGACATGGGATGACAGCGAGAAGACCCCGTATGATCTTCAGGCACTGCCTGCGGACAAGCTGACGGTGGACAACACGACGGACGTATTTGAGTACGTATACGAGCAGCAGCACCGCCCGGTACGCTGGTATCCGAGAGTGACGCAGAAGGCCATAGAGAAGATGGTCAGCGTTGATATCGATGCGCTGTACATGACAGAGTTCATGCGCCTGAGTGCGCCCGAGATCGACCCGCCCGCCGATCTGAACGCGGTGATGACGCTGACAATAGATTACCAGCCGGGACAGCTGACCATTGTGGTGCTCGGCGATGAGAGCGATCCGAACCACATTGTCTGGACGCCGGTTGAATCCCGCGTGACCGATGTGGGCCGCGTGGAGTTTGATATACCCCAGTCGCTTATGAAGCAGCTGGAGGGTGAGGAGCTGCTCTTCAGTCTTCTGACCGTGCGTGACGGCACCGGCGGCACGGCAGCCGTTCAGGTGACGGAGGCCCCGTCCAGCCTGCCGAGCAAGCAGGCGAGCGATACCATACGCATAATCACGACTACCGGACAGGACGGACAGGCAAAGCAGGACGATTTCCTGCTGAAAATCGTGCCGGAGACCAACGTGATTCAGTGGGAAATTAAGCTCATGCGGAATTTCCTGAAGACGGAACCGGCAGAGGAGCACACCGCGATAAAGTGGATGCCCACGGAGGACCAGAACCGCATCAAGTATCTTCTCAACAGCGAGGGCGATAAATTAATCGTCTCCGATTACTTGCCGATAGTTTCTGAGGACTTCCGGCAGACTGACGGTGACGCCGTAGGAACTCTTTCCTTCGCTACCCCGTATAAAGAGGGACAGGTTATTATAACGGCGCTCGGTATTCCCAAGCCCGATCTGGATCTGAGCACTATCGACGAGACCTGGGACGAGACGCTGATGGTCTGGTCAGTGCAGCCCGCTGTTGTGCGTCAGAACGGCGTTGTTGACATAGCGTTTGACCAGATGGCGCTGATTGATATGGGCGATCAGACCGGCCTGCTGCTGATACTCAGCGAGCCGACGACAGCAAATTAATTTCGGCATAAAAAACCACCCGTACGGAAAATTTCGAGCGTGCGGAGAGATCACCACGGAAGGAACGTTTAATGAAGTATAATCCAACCGATACGTCGGAGAGAACAGATGAGGAGCGCCGCGCGACCGATGCAGAGCTGTTTGCGGAGATCCTGTCCAGGCTGGACGAAAAACAGCAGGACGAACGAAACCGCGCAGAGAGACAGACTGCCGTACAGAGCATCAACCTTGAGGAGCTGTTTTATTACCTCCTGTCAAAGCTGCATCTGATTCTGGCGGGTATGATCGCGGGGGCCGTGCTTTTGGGCTGCTATGCGGCTGTGGGAGTGACGCCCGTTTATACGGCGACATCAAAGCTGTACATCATGGGAAGCACCGGCAGCAGCATTATAGCCGACCTGCAGATAGGCAGCGTCTTGGCTATGGATTACCAGGAGGTATTTAAAACCTGGGAGGTTCACGAGATGGTCAACGAGGAGCTCGGCACATATTACAGCTATTCCACGCTTCAGAGCATGTTGACTGTATCAAATCCCGAGGACACGCGTATATTATATATAACAGTGAAACATCCCGATGCGCAGGCGGCGGCGGATATTGCCAATGCCTACGCGAACGCCGCGAAACGCTTCATCGTGCAGACCATGAAGACCGATGAGCCGAGCACATTCTCTGTCGCGCTGGTGCCGAGCGTTGCGAGCAGCGCAAGTGTCACAAGCTATGTTATCCGCGGCTTTATTCTGGGAACGCTGCTGGTGGGCGGCGTGCTGGTGCTTATATTCCTGCTGGACAACAGGCCTAAATCCCCGGATGATATCATGCGCAGCGCCAATATTCCCACGCTGGCGGTCATTCCGGCAAGCCCTGAGCTGTCCGGTGCCAAAAAGCAAAGAAAGAAGGCGGACAGATCATGAATCAACTGGAGATTACGCGCTTTCCTTCTCTCGACTATGCCTGCAACGAGGCCATGAATACTCTCTGCACGAACCTTTCCTACTGCGGCACGGATATCCGAACGATTTTGTTTACCAGCCGCTATGAGCACGAGGGCAAGTCCGGCATTGCGATGAATGTCATGCGCACGCTGGCGGGCTTCGGCAAGAAGGTGCTTCTGGTGGACGCGGACCTGCGCTGCTCCACACTGGCGCGCCGCTACCGCTTCGACTTTGCCGGAAAAGAGGTCTACGGTCTGGCGCAGTATCTGGCGGGCATGTGCAATCTGGAGGATGCGGTTTACAGGACCAATCTCCCCGGCGCGTGCATTCTTCCGGCAGGGCGCGAGGTGCTCAATTCCCTGCAGCTGCTGGTGACGCCCCGCTTTGATGAGATGATAACCACTCTTAAAGATAAATTTGACATCATTCTGGTGGATACCCCGCCTGCCGGTGTCATCGTGGACGCGATGGAGATCGCCAAATCCTGCGACGGCGCGGTGATGGTGGTCGGCTACAACAAGGGACGCAGCCAGGACATCGGCGAGGTCACGGCGAACATAGCCAAGACCGGATGCCCGGTGCTGGGCGCCGTTATGAACGGGGTCAACTTCAAGTCCTTCCGCAACAGAAGATTCTATTATCGCTCCGAACGGTATGCGAGCTATTATTACCGCCACCGCAAAGCACCGGATAAAACCGCTGATAAAGCAGGCGATAAAGCAAGCAATAAAACGGGCGATAAAACCGGCGCTAAAGCGAACACTAAAGCAGCTAAGGACGAAAAGCAGGCATGAAGGCAGACGGATTTTCAGATCTGCATCAGCATGTGCTCTGGGGAATCGATGACGGCCCCCGGACGCCGGAGCAGATGCAGGCGCTTCTTCGGCAGGATATGGAGGAGGGAATCCGGCTGGTATATGCCACGTCGCATGCCTACCCGCAGGAGCGCGCCTTTAACTATGCGCTGTATCGTGAACGGCTCCGCGAGGCCAACGCCTATTGCAAGAGTCAGGGTTGGCCGCTGCATGTGCTCCCCGGCTGCGAAATTCACTACTGCCCCGCCGTGGCGGATCATCTGGCGGCAGGCAAGCTGCCCACCCTCGGGAATTCCCGCCGTGCTCTGATTGAGTTTAACACCAACGTGTCTGCCTCCGAGATCGGAGAGGCGGCAAATAAATTATATTGCAGCGGGCACCCGCCGGTGCTTGCGCATGTGGAGCGTTATCGAAGCCTGCTGCTCTTTCCGGAGCGCGCAATAGAGATGCGTGAGGAGTACGGACTTCTCTATCAGATGAACTGCGAGACCGTTGTGCAGCCGCGCGGATTCATAGAGCGGCGCTTCGTGAGAAAGATGCTTGAGGAATGTGCCGTCGATGCGATTGCCACCGACGCGCACGACGTTGTAAACCGCCCCGCACACATGAAGGATGCGTATCGCAAAATCGCCAGAGAGTACGGCAAGAACTACGCTCAGCAGCTGGTGTGCATGGGCTGGATGCTCATGGGCGAGGGAAAGACAGGCGGCACATGAGCGTCGGAACGGAAGAGAAATTCATCTCGATTGCCCAATGGTACGAGCTTGCGCAGCAGGGAGTGACCCTGCCGATGCGCATTCCCCTCGACGGGGACAGCATGCGCCCCCTTATCCGGCGCGGGCGGGACATGGTGAGCATTGTCCCTCTCAGGCGTGAGCTTAAGCGCGGAGACGTAGTGTTATTTGAATATCCCGCAGGGCGTTACGTGGTGCACCGGGTGCGCCGCATAGCTCAACAGCAGGTGCAGACGCTGGGCGACAACTGCTGGAACCCTGACCCGCCCATGCCGCCGAGCTGTGTATTGGGTCTGGCGACAGAGGCAGAGCGGGACGGAAGGCATATATCACTGGATAGTTCACTTGCCCGAGGCTTCGGGCGTTTCTGGATGGCAGTATTGCCCCTGCGGCGGCTCTGGATGAAATTCAAGGCGTTTGCAGGACGCATTCTGAGAAAACTCGGATGGAGGAGATGAGGCCTATGGAAGAAGTACAGCAGCCCAAATCCCTGCGGGAACTGTTGGCGCAGCTGGACGCGCAGGGAATTACCGATTACAGGCGATATGACGCGGTGCGCCGCTTTCTCAACTTCAAGGCCCGCGAGAAAAACGTGCCGATCTCCGGCTCCTTTGAGCTGACGCCGCTGTGCAATCTGGACTGCAAAATGTGCTATGTCCATCTGCATAAGGATCAGATGCACGGGGCAGAGCTGCTGCCCGTTGAGACCTGGAAGAGCATTATGCGCCAGGCGGTGGACGCAGGCATGATGTATGCCAGAGTGACGGGCGGGGAGTGCCTGACCTACCCGGGATTTAAAGAGCTCTTTTGCTATCTTGCAGACATGGGCGTGGAGACGGGAGTGCTTTCAAATGGCATTTTGATGGATGCGTCCATGCTCGAATTCTTCAAGCAGCACCCGCCGGCGGGCATTCAGGTGACGCTCTACGGCGCGAGCGAGGAAGCATATGAGCACGTCACCGGGCACCGGATGTTCAGCCGGGTTATGGAGAATATCCGCCGTATGCGTGACGCTGGAATGCCGCTGAGCATCGCCGTGACGCCGAGCGCCTTTATGAAGGACGGCACGGACATCGTACGCCTGCTGCATGATGAGGGCTTCAGCTTCAGCATCAATCCCGGCCTCATTGAGCCGAGAGAGGAAACCGGCCGCAAGACGGCTGAGGCGGATCTTGACACCTATGTGGCTATGATGAAGCTTCAAAGAGAGCTGGAGGGGAAAGCTATAGAGCCGGAGTGCGACCCGGACAGCATGCCGGATCCTCCGAGTGAAAAAAAGCAGAGCGAACGCGGAGTACGCTGCGGTGCGGGCAGAAGTGCTTTCGCCGTGGACTGGCAGGGACAGATGCGCCCGTGCAACACGTTCCCGTGTGAACCGGCGGACGTGACGAAGCTGGGCTTTGCCGAGAGCTGGCGGCGCGTAAATGAGATTGCCCTGAACATCCTGCGTCCGGCAGAGTGCGAGGGCTGCTACTACTACGATGTGTGCAAGCACTGCGTGGCAGAGCATGCCAGCGGCGCGGAGCTGGGACATGCCAGCCCGCAGGTCTGCCGATGGGGAAAGCGCATGGTAGCAGAGGGAATATATAAAATCCCTCAAAAGTAAAAGGATTGTAAATCGGCCGGTTTCCGGCGGTTTTGCAATACAACGCACAGACAAAAAAACAGGAAAAGAGGTGTGACATGAAGAAGCAATACGAAGCCCCCAGCGTCGAGGTCGTGAGGTTCCAGTACAGCGATCAGGTCGTTGCAAGCAGCGGCGACAGCGGCAGCTGGTGCATGACATCTTACGCACGCAGCGCTCCTGACGGAGAAATTTGCACAGAACAAACTTGGCGCCACTATAACTGACAGAAGAATGCGGCTGCCAATGTATCAATGAGGTCTGAGGAGAGGAAGTAGTAGCTATGAAAAAAGCCTATGAAACCCCCAGTGTGGAGGTTGTGAAATTCCGTTACAGCGATCAGGTTGTTGCAAGCAGCGGCGCAGGCGGTGGCGGCATATTCGGCAAAGACTGCGGCGATGTCTCTTTCGATGCGTTCTTTGACGACCCGGGTTCCTGCCATGCCAGCGATGTGAAATTGTTCTTTTAACGGCAAAAAAGGAGAATGTTACATGAAAAGGGAATATAAAACTCCCAGCGTAGAAGTTGTTAAGTTCCAGTACAGAGATCAGGTTGTCGCAAGCAGCGGCTGCGATATTATATGGATTAATGTGAAAGACGCTAGTGGTGAGTGCTCAACTCCTGTTGAACACCAGTATCGCAGCTAATGCAGATTAAGAAGGAGAAAGCATTTTTATGAAAAAGCGCTATGAAGCCCCCAGCGTTGAGGTTGTAAAATTTCAGTACAGTGATCAGGTTGTTGCTGCAAGCAGCTGCGTAACCCAGAAAACCCATGTCGGAGATGGCAGGTGCACGTCCGGCGGCGGCATAGAGTTTCAGCACAGCTAAAATAACGCATTAACACAGGAGCAGTGTATGACGCTATTCGAAGGTATTCTAAGTGAAATAACCGCATTTCCCGTGGGTGCAATGCCGGAGGGGAATAACCTTTCACTCGTTGCGGAGGCGGCGGAGATTGCGGTTTACAGGGATGCCAAAGGCGACTGGCAGTACCGCCTGAGACAGAGCGATGCACCGGCCGCGCTGAAGGTCAGCCCGGATTACCGGCACATGGAAAAGCAGCTTGACGGCGTGCGTGAAGAGGATGTTGAGAATTACCGTTTTCTCCTGCGCACTGCGTTTGAGTGCCGCTTCTGCCATGACGGAATAGTATCGCTGCATGCGGCCTGTGTGGAGAAGGACGGCTTTGCAGTCGCCTTTACGGGAAGAAGCGGAATGGGTAAATCCACCCGCGCACGTGCATGGGTCAATGGCCTCGGTGCGCGCTGGATCAGCGGGGACCGCCCCGCCGTACGCATTGAAAAGCAGGGTGCCACCGCCTGTGGTGTGCCCTGGGACGGCAAGGAGCAGATCTTCCGGAACGCGGAGGTACCGCTCAAATGCATACTCGATGTGCGCCGCTCTCCTGTCAATTACATTCGCAAATTAAGCACGGCTCAAGCACGTCAGCTGCTCGTACAGCAGACCTTTATCCCGATGTGGGACACAGACACGGCCGCGCTGGCGCTGGCGAATGTCAGGCGTTTGATTCGTCAGGTGCCGGTTTACCGCGTGTTCTGCGGTATGACGGAAGAGGATGCCGAGGTTATTTATGATATCCTTACTCGCCATCCGGAACAAATCAGAAAGGAAAAAGAAGACATGAAGATCAAGAAGGGCTTTGTCCTGCGCAGCGTGGTGGACGAGTACATGGTCATGCCCACCGGTGAAAACATTGCCAAGTTCGACGGCACGGCGGTGCTCAACGAGGTGTCCGCATTTATATTCAAGCAGCTGGAGAACCCCGTTTCCCGTGATGATTTGCTGACAGCAATGCTTGCCGAATTCGACGTGGACGAGCAGACCGCAGCGAAGGATCTTGACGCCCTGCTTGCAAAGTTCAGCGAGCTTGGAATTCTGGAGGATTAAGCACTGAATGAAACCGCTGCTTCAGGCCATCTGGAAAAGCGACAGGAAGGGCTTTGTCACCATACTGCTGTGGAATATTGCCGTGTCCATACTCAGCGGCATCGGCATTGTTATGCTCATCCCGCTTTTGAATATGCTGCAGATCGGCGACAGTCGTCTGCCGGCGTGGTTTATGAGCTATCCGTATCCGCTGCAGGTCGGCATACTGCTGGCAGGGTATCTGCTGCTGGTGACGGTGAAGTCGCTGCTTTCGAGATCGCTCAGCATCCGCGAAAACGCGTTTATTGAAAACGTCGGCATGGAGCTGCGCGGAAAGCTGTACAACGCCGTGTCGGGCGCAAGCTGGGAAAGCCTTACTATGCGCAAGGATACGGACATAATAAATCTCTTCACATCCCAATGCGGACAGGTGAGCTACGGCATTTCCGAGGTTATACATTTTCTTGCAAGTCTGGTTTCAGCCGCTGTGCAGCTGGCCATTGCACTGATGATGAGCCTGCCCGTAACGATGCTGGTGTGCGTCATGGGTGTGTGCATGCTGGCAATTTTCAAGCCCCTCAGAGCAAAATCCCGCGCATACGGCGACGAGCTTATTAATATCAGCCGTGAGTTTTACGGCGAGCTTCAAAACCAGCTGGCAAGCATAAAAGAGGTCCGCGCGTACGGCGTGGAAAAGGAGCATGCCGGTTTCTTTGACAATATCAGCAGAGCCTTTGTGACCGCAAAGATGACCTACGTGCGGCAGAGCTCCGTCCCGGGCATGGTCTACTCCCTGACGGCGGCGGTGATGATCGCACTGGTGTATCTCGTGTGCACTCTCGGACTGAGGGTTGAGACGGATCATCTTGTGGTGCTGGTATACGTGTTTGCAAGGCTCTGGCCTGTTTTCTCAAGCTTTCAGGGCAGAATTCAGACTATAAACAGCAGCGTCCCGGCTTATGAGAAGCTGATGGAGGCGCTGGAAGAGATGCAGCCGGAAAAGGACACAGTCGAGACGGACGAGGATTTCTCGCAGTGGCAGGAAATCCGCTTTGACGACGTGCATTTTACATATCGCAATTCCGATGAAGAAACTCTGCGCGGCGTGAGCTTCAGCTTAAAGCGCGGCGAAAAGCTGGCGCTTCTGGGGCGCAACGGTGCGGGCAAGACGACGGCGGTAAATCTCCTGCTTGGCTTCCTGCTTCCTAAGGAGGGCTCAATTCAGGCGGACGGCAAGCCGCTGAACGCATCGAATATCCGTGCGTGGCGCTCTCAGGTGGGCTATGTGCCGCAGGACCCGTTGATATTAAACGCGTCCGTGCGTGAGAATCTGACGCGCTTCCACCCGGAGGCCACGGAGGAGGAGCTTATCGCGGCGCTGAAAAGATCCATGGCGTGGGGCTTCGTGTCCCAGCTGTCCGAGGGTCTGGATACCACGCTGGGTGACCGCGGAATACGTCTCTCCGGCGGTGAGCGGCAGAGAATCGTGCTGGCGCGCGTGCTGCTCGGGCACCCGAGCCTTATCGTGCTCGATGAGGCCACAAGCGCACTTGATTATGAAACAGAGACGGCCTTTCATGATGTCATCGTTTCCCTTGAAAAAGATGCCGGCGTGGTGCTGATTGCCCATCACGGCTCCACCGTTGCAATGGCGGATTACGCCGTGGTGCTGGAAAACGGCATAGTAGCGGAGCAGGGGAACGTAGAGGAGCTTTCACAACGAAAAGACAGTTATTTGTCCGGCATGGCGAGCATGAGCTGAGCGCAGCCGGATCATATATAAAAATGAGAGGGGAGAAACAGTAATGGGTGCACCGCAAAATCAACTGCTCAAGCGGAGAAAGATGCGCGGAGTGTATCATGATGTCGGTCTGAGAGCGGCAAAGGTACTGAATGTTATCCTGATTACGTTGCCGTTTGCCTGCTGCTGGCTGCTGTATTATGCAAAGCATGTCGCGGTATCTCCCTCTACGTTGAGAAAAGCCTGCGTTATTGCGCTCTACGGAGTGCTCTATATCGTCTTCGGCCGTATTTACGAGGCCTTTCTTGTGTCCATTAATCGCCTCTCGGAGATGATTTGGAGTCAGCTGCTGGCAATACTTATAACAGACGGCTGCATGTTCATTATCCTCTGGCTTATGAGCGGCGGCTTTCCGTTCCTGCCACCGGCACTGGGAGCACTGGCGGCGCAGCTCGCACTGAGCCTTTTGTGGTGCAAATGCGCCAAAACCTGGTATTTTCACAACTTTTCCGGGCAGAAGGTCGCTATTATATATGACCATGAGCGCGGAATAAAGGACCTGTTTAAGAAATACGGTCTTGACAAGAAATTTGACGTGTGCCTGCACTGCCATGTGGATGAATTCTTAAGCGGCAGCATGGATGTGCTGGACGATATGGACGTGGTTTTCATCTGCGGCGTACACAGCCATGAGAGAAACCAGATCTTAAAATACTGCGTGGATATCGGCGTATGCGTGTACGTGATTCCGCGCGTCGGCGACCTGCTTATGAGCGGCGCAAAGCGGATGCACTTGTTCCATCTGCCGATGCTGCGCGTGGGGCGCTACAACCCGCATCCGGAGTACGTGCTTGTCAAACGCGTGTTTGATATTATATTCAGCGTATTTGTTATTGTGATTACAAGCCCGATCATGCTGGCGGCTTCGCTTGCAATAAAGCTGCAGGACGGCGGCCCGGTATTTTACCGGCAGACCCGCCTCACGAAGGACGGCAGAGAATTTAAGATTATCAAGTTCCGCAGCATGCGTGTGGACGCGGAAAAGGACGGCGTGGCGCGACTGTCCGCCGGAGAGAACGACAAGAGAATTACACCGGTCGGGCGCATCATCCGCGCCTGCAGACTCGATGAGCTGCCGCAGTTTTTCAATATACTTGCCGGTGACATGAGCGTTGTCGGCCCGAGACCGGAGCGGCCGGAGATCGCGGCACAGTACGAAAAGGAGATGCCGGAATTCAGACTGCGCCTGCAGGCCAAGGCAGGTCTTACGGGCTATGCGCAGGTGTACGGAAAATATAACACCCTGCCGTATGACAAGCTGCAGCTGGATTTGATGTATATCGCAAACCCCAGCGTAATAGAGGATCTGAAAATTATATTTGCCACGCTGAAGATACTCTTTGAGAGCGAGAGCGTGGAGGGCGTCTCGGAGGGCGCTGTCACGGCGATGGATACTCCGAGCGTCACAGGAAAAAATAATACCGTAAAAGCGGGAAATGATATATAATAATAAACAAGAGTTCAAGATGCATTAAGCATAGAAATATATAATCACGGCAGCGCAGGGGAGGTGACGGCCCACGAGCGAAGAACTAAATAACAAAGGTCTGCTCGGCCTGATAGAGCAGCTTGAAAATCAGGGCGCGGACGACGCGGAAAAGACCTATCAGATGCGCCAATACCTGCAGGGCGTTGCCCGTGAGCGCGGCATACCATTGCACGGGACGTTTGAGCTGACGCCGCTGTGCAACCTGAGCTGCAGGATGTGCTACGTCCACCTGTCTGAGCGGCAGCTGAAAAAGACCGGGAGAGAGCTGCTGACAACGGCGCAGTGGAAGCATATCATGGCGCAGGCTGCGGACGCCGGCATGATCTCCGCCACTCTCACCGGCGGCGAGGCGCTGACATACCCCGGCTTTGACGAGCTGTATTTATACCTGCTCAGCCGCGGCGTTGGCGTGACGCTCAAGTCAAACGGCCTGCTGATGACAACAGAGCGCGTTGAGTTTTTGAAAAAGCACCCCGTGGAGGGCGTTCAGATCACGCTCTACGGTGCGGACAACGAAACCTACGAGAAAGTGACCGGTGTGCGCGGCTTCGATGCGGCGCTGGCAGGAATTAAACGGGTCAAGGCGGCGGGAATACCGCTTGAGGTGAATATCACGCCGACAAAGCCCGCAATGCCCGACATGGAGAAGCTGCTCACGCTGGTGGATTCGCTGGATGTGCGTGTGGGCATCTCGTCAGGTCTCTATCCCGCCCGGGAGGAGACAGAGAGACATGTGCAGGATTTGCAGCCCACCCCCGATGATTACGTGGCCTTATATAAAACACAGGCAAGATTGAAAAATCAAAAGCTCGTTCCCATGGATCCGCACGAGCTCCCGCCGCCCGGAGGCGGAGGGCATGAGCCGGTTTCGGGTCTCCCGTGCGGGGGCGGAAGAGGCGCCTTCGCCGTACACTGGAACGGCAGAATTCACCCCTGCCTCTCGCTTGACACTATCAGCGCCGACGCATTGAACGCGCCGTTTATCGAGGGCTGGAAAACAGTACACCGTGCGGTAGAGAGCTACCCGTTCCCCGGAGAATGTACGGGCTGCGTCTACCGAAATATATGCACCCCATGTGTGCTCAGTCACGAATGGGGCGACAATCCCGGGCATCCTAACAGGTTCTTTTGCGAACGTTCGCAGAGAATGTTTGCAGAGGGCTTGCTCGTAAGAAAAGATAACAGCAAAGGAGAAAACGAATATGAAAAAAGCATATCAGAAGCCCCATGCTAAAAAAGTAACCTTCAACTTTGAAAAGGTCATCGCAACGAGCGGCACCTGCGGCTCCGGCATAGTGCTGACGAATAATCCGGGCACTCAATGCGGCTCCATGACCCCGGATACGACCAGCCCGTTTGCAACAACTGCATCTATCGATCCCAATGCCTGCGGCTGGCAGACAAGTCCGAACTGAATATGACCTGTCACAGCGTCCGGATTGCGGGCATAACGGCGGCGGGCTTTGCCTTCCCTGAGGACTGGAACGGATTTTCAATCCGGGATACGGCGGAGAATGCGCATATTATTATTCGCTGTCTGCCGGAAGAAGCGCCGAAGGCTGTCTTCCCGAAGCATGACTGGCGGGACCTGCGCGCTCTTCTGCAGCGCACTGCAGATGCCGCACCGCTGGACAACGGCGATTGGCTGCTGCGCAATCCTTTCACGAGGGATGTGCTGCCCCTGCGCTGCTCACCGGATTACGGGCAAATATCCGTCTATGCTGCCGATGCTGAGTCCTTGCAGCATCCGGAGGCGCTCAGCCTGCTCCGCACGGCCGTCGAATGCCGTTTCTGTCACGAGTCCGTTATCTCCCTCCATGCCGCCTGCGTAGAGGGAGATTGCTATGCTATATGCTTTACCGGAGATTCCGGCGTGGGCAAGTCCACCAGAGCACGGGCATGGACGCAGGCGCTCGGCGCAAGCTTCATCAGCGGTGACAGACCGGCCATCAGGTTGGAGAAGACCGGCTGCAGCGTCTGCGGCGTCCCATGGGACGGCAAGGAGCAGATATTCAGAAACACACAGCGCCCTCTCACCGCCATATTTGAGGTGCGGCGCGCGCCGTTCACCAGACTGCGCAGACTCTCGACCGACGAGGCATATACAGCCTTGATGCGGCAGTGCTTTATCCCTATGTGGGACACGGAAACCGCCGTGCTCGCCATGGTGAACGTGCGCAGGCTCAGCCGCAGCGTACCCGTGTACCGCCTTTTCTGCGGCCCGGATGCGGAGAGTGCGCGGGAGACATATCGCATATTATTTCAGGCACCCGAAAATATCAGGGAGGAGTTACCCGACATGCAAATCAAGGAAGGCTTTATCCTGCGCAGCATAGGCGATGAGCACATGGTGCTGCCCACGGGAGATAAAATCGCCAAGTTCGGCGGCGCGGTTGTATTAAACGACACCGCCGCATATATCTTTGAGCAGCTCAAACAGCCCGTATCGGCCGAAGACCTGCTTTCCCTCATGCTCTCCGAGTTCGACACCGACGAAGCAGCCGCCAAGTCCGACCTCGCCGAGCTCCTCGACCAGTTCAGAGAGATGGGAATACTGGACGAGTGAGGAAATTTTACCCCGAAACGCGGGGTATTTATAATTTATTTTATTTTTAATCTAAATAAGATCGGACGTAATATATGCGCATATTGATTCATACGGATGAATACTATCCCACGGCGCAGGCCTGCACATATCGCATGAGTGTGCTGGCAGAGGCATTTATGCAGCGCGGGCATGATGTGACCGTTATTGCAAGCTCCGCAAACAGGAGCGGCGGAGAAATCGTGCCGAGACCCGAGAAAATTTTATATGCGCCCACGATCCGAATGAAGAAAAAGACGGCCCTTATGCGTATGCTGAATAACCTGAGCTTCGGCGTCACATCGTTTTTTACCGCCGTGAGAGCAGGAAGGGCCGACGTCGTGATTACCACCTCGCCCCCGCCGCTGGTGAGTATCTCCGGCTGGCTGATTGCAAAATGCAAGGGTGCAAAGCTCGTATACGACGTGCGCGATATCTGGCCGGACGTTGCGCTGGAAATGGGCAGCTTTTCGCCGGACAGCATGTATTGCAGAGTGTTCGGCAAGATTACGAATTTCATGTACAGGCACGCAGACATGGTGCTCACCGTCTCACCCGGCAAGGTGAAGAAGCTGCAAAATCACGTGCTTGCGGCGGGCGGCAGAAAGGCTGACCCGGACAAAGTGAAGCTTGTCGCCAACGGCTTTGACGAGAGAATATTAAATAGCCCCCTCGACCGGGAGCTTATCGAAAAATACCAGCTGGACCGGCGCTTTACATGCGTGTATATCGGCAATATCGGTCTGGCGCAGGGGCTCGGCTCGCTGCTGGATATGGCAGAGCAGTCGGAGCATAAAGAGGTTCAATTTCTGCTCTTCGGCAAGGGCGCGGAGAGAGAGCCTCTGGAGCAGCAGGCAAAGGCGCGCGGGCTGGACAATGTGCATTTCTGCGGCGTGCTTGAGCATGAAAAAGTCTTTACGCTGCTCTCTTATGCCAAAGTGAGCTTTATACCGCTGAAAAATTCCGGCATGAAGGACAGTATCCCCACTAAAATATATGAGGCCCTCGGTATCGGCTGTCCCGTTTTGCTCTTTGCGGAGGGGGACGCCTGTGATATCATCAACGAAACGCAGCTGGGCCGCTGCATCTCCCCGGATCACCCCGAGCAGCTCGCCCCCGCCTTCGACGAGATGGTGAGCCACTACTCCGAGTACATCAGCCGCAGAGAAGCAACCCAAAATCTGATGCGTGAAAAATACTCCCGCCAACAGATAGCGCTGGACTTCGCGGAGAGGATAGGGGAGCCGGAGATACGAGCATGAGGGATATTGAAAAGGATAAAATATGACGCCTACAATTGCAGTTTTAATTGGCTTCCTGCCTACACCTATAATATACAAGCGCATTGACCTTGAAAAGCAGCTCGGCAATGTGCATCTGATCTGTTGGGATCGCGGCAGCAGTATGATGCAAGCCCCAGTTGAGGACGGATATTCTGCAAATGTTATAAAAATAAATGCCAGCAGAAATCCTCTCAAGAGACTGATCCCCTACGGCAAATTCAGTGCGGCTGTAAAGGCAGCGCTCGAAAATATACAGCCGGATTTGATTCATGTTCAGAATCTGGATATGTTGAAGATTGCCTGCGATTATAAAAAGCGTTCTAAAAAGCAGGTCAAAATTATCTATGAGGTTGCCGACCTTCACCGCTTGCTGGTGGATCGGCAGTCATCACCGGTTGCTTGGGCAGCACAGAAATACCTCCGTTTCATGGATCGCCATCTTGAAAAGCAATATGATTTGCTGGTGCTGACGTCCATGAAATACTATGATGCATATTTTTCTGACTTTGTATCAAAAGAAAAAGTCCTGTACATGCCAAACGTGCCGGATTTGTCCGCATTTAACTCTTATAAGAAAAAGTCGGATGGTGAATTTACAGTTGGATATATAGGCGGCATCCGATATAAAAATGAGATAAGACTTCTGCTTGATGCCGCAAAAATCTGCAAGGTGTATCTAATGTTTGCCGGTTTTGAAAATGATCCGCCGGAGATAGAGCCAATATGCAAGGCTGATCCCAATATCGAATGGGTAGGCCGCTTTGATTTCAACAAGCAGGCGGCAGAGCTCTACGGCAAGTGCGACGTTATGTACTCGGTTTATGACGCGGATATGCACAATGTTCGCGTGGCACTGCCCAACAAGCTCTATGAGGCGGTGTACTGCGAAATGCCGCTGATCGTGGCGAAAAACACCTATCTTGCCGATACGGTTGAAGAGTGGGGTGTAGGCATGGCTGTGGATCACAAGAGCGTGGACGAGCTTGCATCTGTCATCAATGAGCTTCGTGAGAATAAAGCTTTGCGCGAACAGATTGCCGAAAACTGCAGAAAGCGCAAGGCAGAGCTTGATTTGAAAATATACAATGCGCAGCTGCAAGATAAAATACTCCGGCTGCTTGACGAAACCGATTAAGGTGGGAATTAGAATGAAACCCGTACTGGTGACAATTGATACCGAGGGACATGACGGCGTAGATCCGATCAGTCACCTCATATTCGGTGAAACGGAATCCGGCCGCTACGGCATTGAATATATCATGGACGAATTCGACAAGGCCAACGCAAAGGTCCTGTTCTTCGTCGACTTTGCGGAAGCCTGGGATTACGGCCGCGACAAGGTAGAGAGAGTTGTCCGAACGATCCTTGACCGCGGGCACAATGTCGGTGTGCATATCCACCCGGATCACATGGCGGACAAGAACAGACTCTTTCTCTACGAATACAGCCGCGAAGAGCAGTATGACATGATCAAACGCTGCACCGAACTATATACCGAGATTGTCGGCCGGCCGCCTAAATCTTTTAGAGCGGGCAAGTACGGGGCAAATCATGACACGCTGGACATACTCAGCGAGCTGGGATATAAGTACGACTTTTCGGAATTCTATCATCAAAAGTGGTGCGGTATACAGCCGCCGATTACGATTAACGCGCCGTGCAGGTATAAAAATCTTGTCGAGTTTCCGGTGACAATGCATCAGAGTGTGCATATCGGCCCGTTTGTACGTGAAGATAAGCTCGACATAGAGCAGATGACCGCCGGAGAGCTGAAATATGCCTTGACGCAGATAGCTAAAGCCCCGTTTGACATGGTAACAACCTTGTTCTTTCATTCGTTTTCACTGCTCAAGTGGCGAGAGCAGCCGGATACGCCGGGCGTAAACAGAAAGAATATCGAAAAGCTGGAGAGTGCCGTAAAGGCTGTGGCGGAAAATAAAGAGCTGTACTTTATTACGGAAGCTGATCTGGACGGAGTGACAGCTGCATCTGACGAGCAGGCAAAGAACAGTAAAATTGCCTGGAACAATCAGTTCAAGGGTTTGATATACACGTATATAAAAGCGCTGAAAATAATAAAGACGAATAAGAAAGCGAAGCTGCTGATTATTTCGAGCGCTCTTGCAATTATACTTGTAATTCTCGCAATTTTGGCCTTGCTGCTGTAATCCGACAAGAGGGGAATTATAACACGATGAATATTCTGTTTGTCTCATTTTCCTGCGCCCAAGGGCGTTTTAATGACTTGATGAAAGAAGTCAAAAATCTGGAACAGAATGATCAGAAGCTCTATAATTTGCTGATGAGAGGAATGAGCAGAAACCAGGACGTTTGTGTTAATGCTATCAGTGCATTGCCGGTCAACAGAAACAATTACAAGCATTTATACACGCCCGCGTATGATATCAATGAAAACGGCTGCCACTATCATCATAAGGCCGTAATAAATATTCCTGTAATTCGGAACATGTCGAATTTCTGGCAGAGCTTTAGCCAAGTGCGCAAACTGAGCAAAGGCCAGCGCAAAGAGACTGTCGTGATCTGCGATATTTTAAATTTGAGTAATGCTTCCGGTGCGCTGCTGGCAAGCAAGCTGCTTAGATTACCAAGCATAGGTATAGTGACTGATGTCCCCAGAAAACGTGCAAATCGCGGAAACATGCTAAACCGCATGATCGATTCAATTCGGTTTGAACAATTGCAGTCTTACGATGCGTATGTATTCTTATCTGAGCCGATGAATAGACTGATTAACCGCGCGGGAAAGCCATACATAGTGGTTGAAGGGGCAGTAGATAGCGAGATGGCTCAGGTTGAAAACACATTGCAGGGGAAAGCAATGCCGCGAATATGTGTCTACTCCGGCTCAATACGCAAAATATACGGTATTAAAGCCCTGACTGAGGGATTTTTGAAGGCAAACATTCCTGATGCGGAGCTGTGGATCTACGGTGACGGCGATTATCGGGAAGAACTTGAACAAATCTGCCGTCAGCATTCCAACGTCCGTTACTTTGGCGTAGTGCCAAACAGCGAAGTGGTAAAAACACAGGTAAAAGCTACACTTCTTGTTAATCCAAGGCCTCCGGTGGGCGAATATACGATGTATTCATTCCCGTCGAAAAATATGGAGTATTTGGTGAGCGGGACGCCTGTGCTGGCCGCGATGCTTCCCGGAATGCCCGAAGAATATCGGGAGCATATTTTTGAATTGAAGGACTGCACGGCGGACGGAATTTGCGAGGCACTTCTTAAAATCTTTGCTCTCCCGGATAGTGTGCTGTATGAAAAGGGAAAACGGGCAAAAGCATTTGTCCTGAATGAGAAGAATAACAAACGGCAGGATGCACGAATTGTTCAGTTGTGTTCAAATGTGCTGGCCCGCAGCGAATAAACAGCCGCAGATATCTTGCACTATTAAAAATGCCTCGGAAAATTAGGAGTTAGCTAAGATGTTTAATCAAAACTATGCATGGGATATTCACTCTCTGCACAAAAGGCAAAGTAAAGAAAGAGCAATATTAGCCTTCTTCTTATACGTGGCATATTTTACATATTTTCTTTTGCCAATTTGCACTCAAATTGTACCGCAAATATTTCGATTTACATTGTATTTTTTGATTCCCGCCTATGCACTGTATATTAACATAGATCAATATAAACAGATGAGTAGAGATACATTTCTGTTCCTGATCTATGTATGTCTGTTTATAGTAGCGTTTTATTATGGCAAGTGGAAAAATAGTAGCAGCCTTTTTGATTATTTTTTCACGGTTTTTTTCTTCTGGCTGCCGATGCTTTTTTTTGAAGATGTAATTGAATTACCAAGTTGGACTAAGAAATGGCTCAGACTTTTTTTCTGGTCCTATATTTTCATCACGATGGTTACAACTTCCATCGGTAACGTCCGGTATTCAGAAGCAAGTCGAGATCTGGCATCGTATACACCGTATGCAGACATGTATAGAAGCTTAAATATAGGTGGTTATCATTTCGTTTATGGTGTAACCATTCTTGTCCCGTATATATTATATGAGATAAAAACCTCCAAAATTTCAGGAAAAATTATTTTTATAGTTATTTTGGGAACAGTATGTGCCCTTGTTATAATAACGCAGTATGCAATTGCGGTTATCATTTGCGCTGTGGAAGTCATATTTTTGCTTGTTATGAAAGCAAAAAACAAGATTACAATGCTGTTGAAGTGCTTATTAATTGTTGTTATAGTTTATCTTGTAAAAGATTCAATTCCCAATTGGCTTCTTTCGTTGAAAGAAATATTTGAAGAGGCTGATATGACGTCACTGGCAGAACGTTGCACAATGCTGGAAAAATTCATTACAGGTAAAGGCGCAACGGGAGATATGGCGAATCGCGGGAAACTGTATTTAACAAGCTGGCAGGCATTCTGCGAAAGTCCGCTGCTAGGAAATTTAACAGGTAAATTTGTCGAACTGGGTGGACATTCTGAACTGCTTGATATTCTTGGAGGAACAGGTCTTGCAGGATTTTCGCTTTTTCTGTGCTGCATGTCGTATTATATACGCAAGATCAGAAAATATATTGTCAGAGAAGATCTTGTATATGTGATAGCGTCATTTGTTGGATTAACGATTCTGTTCTCCGTAAACACTGGCCTTTTCCAAGCCGTCGGGATGATGGCATTTATGTCTGCGCCGCTTGTTTTGAGAAGCAGAGGTTCACGAATGTACATGTAAATTTGCCATTATAGCCGCTATAAAAGAGAGTGTTGTACTCACATGAAAATTGCTATTGTTAACATGACGCATATTGGCAGCACGGGAAAGATAATGTTTGCCTGTGCGGAATGTGCTCGTAAAGCGGAGAACGATGTCAGAACATATTCTCCTGTATACTATATGCGTCGTGAAAAAATGCCGCAACCTGAGATTACAGGACACGTCTACTTCGGCATTGAGCGAGAAAATATGCTGCACTACGCAATAGCACGTATGTTCGGTCTTGAAAACTACGGCTCGTATTTTGGTACACTGCAGCTGATTCATGCACTGAAAGCTTATCAGCCGGACATTGTTCATCTTCACAATCTCCACAACTATACCATTAATCTGCCACTGCTGTTTCACTATCTCAAGGAAAGCGGAGTGCGTGTAGTTTGGACACTTCACGATTGCTGGACAATGACAGGAAGATGTCCGCATTTTGTCGTGGCAAAATGTGATAAGTGGAAAGACGGATGCTCACATTGCCCGCAGATTCGGGAGTATCCGCGGTATTATATAGATCAGACAAACAGAATCTGGCATATGAAACGACAGCTCTTTACGAGCCTGGCTCATATGACAATCGTCACGCCGTCAAAATGGCTGGCGGATCTGGTGGGACAGTCATATTTGAAGGATTACCCCTTTCGGGTGATCAACAACGGGATAGATTTGGACGTTTTCAGACCGGCGGAGAGCGATTTTCGCATTCAGCATAATATTCCGTCGGACAAGCCTGTTATATTGGGCGTCGCATTTGACTGGGGAGAGCGCAAGGGACTGGATGTGTTCATAAAGCTTGCGGAGGATTTCGGCGATAAGTATCAGATAGTGCTTGTCGGCACGAATGATCATATAGATGCGCAGCTGCCTGGGAATATCATATCCGTTCATCGCACGCAGAATCAGCAGGAGCTTGCAGAAATTTATTCGGCGGCAGACGTGTTTGTTAATCCGACGCGAGAAGAGGTGTTAGGCATGGTAAACATCGAAGCTTTGGCCTGCGGAACACCGGTTATCACGTTTGAAACAGGCGGAAGCCCGGAAATTCCGGATAACAGCTGCGGCGTGGTCGTGCCCTGCGATGATGTGGGTGCAATGGAAAACGCGATTTGTCATGTCATCGAAGAGAGACCATTTACGCAGGAGGCCTGTCGCAAACGGGCGGAGATGTTCGACATGAACGACAAATTTGCGGAGTATGTGAAGCTGTATCAGGAGCTGTATGAGGAAAAACAATGAAGGTTACCTTCTACTCTAACTTTATGAACCACCACCAGCTGCCTTTAAGTCTCGCTCTGGACAGGCTGACTGACGGAAATTACACCTTCGTGGCGGCGACGCCTGTGCCGCAGGAACGGCTTGACATGGGTTATCACGATATGAACAGGCAGTATCCTTTTGTGCTTACGACCTATGACAGCCCGGAAAATGCGCAGAAGGCGCTTGAATTAGCATTGGACAGTGACGTGATAATAACCGGCTCTGCCCCTGAGGTATACACGAAGCTGCGCATAGAACGCAATCGCCTTGCCTTCTATTATACGGAGCGCATATTTAAACAAGGGCTGCTGCATCTGAATACACCACGTATGCTGGCAAGTATGGTGAAGCACCACACGCGCTATAATAATAAGCCGTTGTATGTGCTCTGCGCCAGTGCATACACCCCGCGCGATTTCAGCCTTGCGGGAGCATATCTGAACAAAACTTTCAAGTGGGGCTACTTCCCCGAGGTGAAGCGTCAGGACGTGGATTCACTGATGGCTCGCAAAGCCTTAAACAGTAAAGTATCAATACTATGGACTGCGCGCCTTATAGAATGGAAGCATCCCGAGGCTGCAATACAGCTTGCGGAGAGATTAAAGCGCAAGGAATATGACTTTGAGCTGAATATTATCGGAAACGGCGCAATGGAGCAGCAGCTCAAAAATATGATTCAGGAAATGCATCTTGATGACTGTGTACATATGCTGGGCGCAATGTCGCCGGAGGCAGTCCGCGAGCATATGGAGAGTGCAGATATTTTTCTCTTTACCAGCGACTTTAATGAGGGCTGGGGCGCTGTGCTGAATGAGTCCATGAACAGCGGCTGCGCGGTGGTTGCAAGCCATGCGATCGGCTCGGTTCCGTTCCTGATTGAGGACGGCGTGAATGGGCTAATTTATAAGAACGGCGACTCTGACAGCTTGTATGAGCACACGGAACGCCTTATTTGCGATGCCGAGTTAAGGCAACAAATCGGGCGCAATGCTTACAATACGCTTGCAGAGCAGTGGAACGCGGAAACTGCGGCGGAACGATTCCTGCAGCTTTCACAGGCGCTGCTGGACGGAAAATCACCCGATTTGTTTAGCGAAGGCCCATGCAGCAGAGCCGGTATAATAAGAAACGGATGGTACAAGGGATGAGCATTGTCAAAATCCTTCATCTTCGCGGAATATGGGTAAGAATTGCCCTGTTTATGGTCAATAAGATATATGCTGGGACGAAGCCTCGCTACTTTGAAAAAAAGCGTCATCTGCTAAACTCAATAGGCTTCAGTATTGGTGAGGGAACGCGTGTTGTCGGCCCTGTCGAGTGCACAGGCACACTTGAAATAGGAAAAAATTGCTGGATTGGGAAAAATCTAAGAGTCAACGGCAACGGCAGCGTAGTTATTGGTGATAATTGTGACATCGCACCGGAGGTTACTTTTCAGACCGGCGGTCATGAAATCGGAGACTCTTCACGTCGTGCTGGCAAGGGAATTGTCTGCTCACAGCGAGTCGGAAATGGTGTGTGGATCGGCGGAAGAGCGACAATTGTTGGAAATACGACCATAGAGGATTCAAGCGTAATTGCCGCCTGTGCATGTGTGGTCCATAATGTCGAAGACAATGTGCTCGTCGGCGGGGTCCCGGCGAAAATAATTAGGAGACTCAACAGCGATGCTTCAAAATCTATTGAAAAATAGAACAGCAAAAAACGCGGGATATCTGATTATCGGCAAAGTTATTCAGATGGCCTTTTCCCTTGTTATCAGTCTGCTGACTGCCCGATATCTGGGACCCTCAAATTACGGACTAATCAATTATGCGGGAGCATATACGGGTTTCTTCGCTGCGGTATGCACACTCGGCATTAACAACGTCCTGGTCAAGGAGTTTGTTGATCACCCGGGTGAAGAGGGGATGGTCATCGGCACAACGCTTGGTCTGCGTGCAATATCCAGCGTCTTGTCGGCAGCAGCTATTGAGGTCCTTACGTTCATATTGGATGCGGACGAGCCTACAACAAGACTTGTCGTAATACTTGCCAGTATCGGCATGATATTTCAGATTGCCGAGACCTTCAACTATTGGTTCCAGTCCCGTCTGGAGTCAAAAGTAACGGCAACGGCAACGTTAATTGCCTATCTTATTTCTTCGGCATATAAGGTTTATTTGCTGATCGCGGGCAAAAGCGTAGAATATTTTGTGCTTGTTTCTTCGCTGGATTATTTGTGCCTGGGTATTATACTTTATGTTCAGTATACAAGGCGCACTGAAAGCAGACTGAGCTTTTCATGGCAATACGGGAAAAAGCTTCTCGGAAAAAGCTATCATTTCATTATTGCAAGCTTGATGGTATCTATCTATGCCCAAACAGATAAGATTATGCTCAAGCACATGATCGGTCAGACGGAAAACGGGTACTATGCGACGGCGGCGGCGATCAGCACAATGTGGTGTTTTATACTGAGCGCTGTGATAGATTCCATGTATCCTTCTATCATGGAGGCAACAAAGGCTGATGATGAGGCACTTTTCAAAAGGAGAAATGTTCAGCTCTACGCGATAGTATTTTATCTATCGGCGTTTGTCTCGCTGTGCTTTACAGTGCTTGCAAGGCCGATCATCCTGATTTTATACGGAGAGAGCTATCTGCCGGCAGCGGCACCGCTGAGAATTATCACCTGGTACACGGCGTTTTCGTATCTTGGTGTGGCGCGCAATGCGTGGATTGTTGCAAAGGACCGGCAAAAGTATCTCTTCCGTATTTATGCGGCATCGGCGCTTGCCAATGTGGTTTTGAACTATTTGCTGATACCGGATCTCGGCGCATCGGGTGCCGCCATTGCATCATTGGCTGCCCAGGTGTTTACAACGCTGGTATTGCCGTTCTTTATCAAGGGAATGCGCGAAAATTCGCTGCTTATGCTGGATGCAATATTACTAAAGGGTATACTCTGGAAGAAGCCCGCTGCGGAAGCGTCTGAATAAAGCATTGATAAAAATATTCGGTGAGCACTATAAGTTGAATTTCTGTATATTAGGAGAAAAGAATGAAGATTGCATACCTGCTTCTCTGCCATATTGATCCCGAGCATATTGCACGACTGGCAAACAAACTGACGAATGATACCATGGATGAAGTATTTGTGCATGTGGACGGCAAAAGCAACATAGAGCCCTTCAGCGAGGTCTTGAAAGGCAATACACAGGTGCACGTACTTGAGGATAGAGTAGATATATATTGGGGTGGATATTCATCTGTTGAGGCCACTATCAAACTGTTTCGTGCAGCACTTTCCAGCGGGGAATTTGACCGCTTTGTAATACTCCAGGGGCTTGATTACCCGATCAAGAGCAACAAGGAGATACATGCTTTCTTTGAAGAGAATATGGACAAGGAATTTATTCGTGCCCAGAATATATCAGACTGCAGTAATCCAAAGGAGATACATAAGTATTCGTTATATTGGTATTTGGACAAGCCTAAGAAAAAAGCTGCCAGGGCTAGGCGCTGGATTATAAACACGATTAATAGTCGAATTTTCTTGAAGAAATGGATTATACCGCATTTCAAAAAGAATTATGTGAAAGACCGAACGGGCAGAAAGATGAAAATTTATCAGGGAAGTGCTCCGTTTGGTGCAACGCGACAACTTGCAGAGTACATTGTGAACTTTTATGATGAAAATGAAGGCTTCAATCGCTACTTCCGCTCAATGTACGCGCCTGATGAGGCATATTTCCATACTATCGTATATAATTCGCCGTTTATTGAACATACACCTGATAAAAAAGCAGATACTCGTCCTAATTTGAGCGTGATTGAGCTTAAAAACCTGACATATTTTGAGTATCCGGTTTATGCTATACTATTTACTCAGAAAAGCGACTGGCCAAAGCTCAAAGACAGCGGCTTCCTGTATTTCAGAAAAGCTTCGAGCGAGAGCAAAGAACTGTTGGATTATATAGACGAGCAGCATAGATCGGAGCAATAACCGTGATGTATATGCCGCGGCGGAGAAAAGTATGACCCAAGAGGACGAAATGAATGATTGATCAACAGACGGTTTTGGCGCTGATTAGGGCGGCGTTGAGCGGGAGTCCTGGGACGATTCCGGAGGACTTTCGGATTGATGAATATTTCGCGTTTGCAAGGGCACAGCAGCTTGAGGCAATTTTAATCACCGGGCTGCATAAGTCGGGCTTTACAATCTCAAAAGAGCTGCGCAATGTCATGCTGCGGGCGAATCTGATATGCAGCCGGCAGAACAGCGCGGCGCAGCAGCTCTATGATGCTTTTGAGAAAAACAAAATAGATTATATGCCGCTCAAGGGCAGTGTTATCAGACCCCTCTATCCTTCGGGGGAGCTGCGCTCAATGGCGGATATTGACATACTCATACGGACAGAGCAGTATGAACAAATTCACGCGCTGATGCTCGAAGAGGAATATACGCAGGGCGTGGAGAGCGACCATGAATACGTCTGGGATAAGGACGGCATACACGTCGAGCTGCACAAAAGACTGATCCCGTCCTACAACAAGGATTACTATGCCTACTACGGCGAGGGCTGGCAGCTGGCAAGGCCGATTGACGGGACGCATCGCTTTGAGATGAGCCGGGAGGATACGCTTATATACCTGCTCACCCACTATGCCAAGCACTACCGTGATGCCGGCGCCGGCATTCGTCAGGCGCTGGATATATACGTGTACCGCAGGGCATATCCGGATATTGATGAGAATTATATTCAGGAGAAGCTGCGTCTGCTGCAGCTTGAGCGATTCTATGAGAACACTCTGCACATGCTGGACGTGTGGTTCGGCACGGCAGAGAATACTGAGGCCTCAAAGCTGATTTCGGATCGCCTGTTTTCCTCCGGCGTGTTCGGGTCGCATGAGAGCAGCCTGTACTCCGCCACGCTCAAGAAGCTGAACAATCAGGGCTCGATGAAGAAAGTGAAGGCGCGCAACTGGTTCAGGCGGCTGTTTGTATCATACAGCGGCATGTGTCAGCTGTATCCCTGCCTGAAAAAATTCCCGTTTCTGCTGCCGCTGATGTGGATTGTGCGCTGGGTCAATATACTTCTGCACAAGCGAAACCGGCTGAAGACATACGTGCAGGAGGACAATATGCTGACCGATGACTCGGTGGAAGCATATCACGAGAT
This sequence comes from bacterium, assembly GCA_963590455.1. Taxonomy (GTDB): domain Bacteria; phylum Bacillota; class Clostridia; order Oscillospirales; family Oscillospiraceae; genus Limivicinus. The sequence continues at coordinate 33,488 of CAVAPH010000007.1, forward strand.
GCTCCGCACGTCGGGGCTGGATTTTAATTTCAAGTAGTGAGCGGGAGAGAGGTGGCGTATCGTGTATACCGAGGAACAGGGGATACTGCTCTCGCTGCTGTCACATGAGCTGTTCGGGACTGCGCTTGAGCTTGATGCGTCATCCGTAAACTGGCCTGAATTGCTTGCTGAGAGTGATCGCCACGCGGTGACGGCGCTTGTTTTCCCGGGCGTGATGCAGCTGCCCGGCATATCCGACGAGCTGATGAACAGAATATGCGGCGCGGCGGTCTCTGCGTCTCAGGAGTCGGAGAGAATGCTGCAGGCGCAGCAGGAGATTCTCAAGCTTCTGGAGCAAAACGCGATACCGTGCGCGGTGCTCAAGGGGACGAGCGTTGCCCGCCTGTATCCGCATCCGGAGCTGCGTGTGCCGGGTGATATCGATATCCTTGTCAGCAAAGACAAGCTCGAAACGGTGTGCGGGCTGCTGGGCGGTCAGGGCTTTGCTCAGACGGAAGTATCTGAAAAGCACACATGCATGGATAAACCGGGCGTCAGCGTGGAAGTGCACACCATGGTTTCCGTTTTCCCGGACACTCTCAAAGGAGTGACTGCAAGAGAGACCATGGCGGACGCGGAGAAGCATACCGAGGCGGCATCATTAGGTGGCAGCACCTTCCCGGCGCTATCCGGCTTGTATCAGATTATCGCGCTGCTGGCGCATATGGAGCAGCATCTCTCGGATGCAGGCATCGGGCTGCGTCAGCTCTGCGACTGGGCGGTGACGGTGAATGCTTATCGTGACCGGATCGGGACTGGTGAGATTAATCAGCTGGATTGCTGCGGTCTGCTCTGTTTTGCAAAGATTGTGACGAGAATCAGCGAGAAGTATCTCGGCCTGCCGCCGATCCCATGGTGCGCAGATACGGACGAAGAGCTTGCTGACGCACTCGCGGAGGATATTTTAAAAGGCGGCAATTTCCGCGCACAGGCACCGCAGAGACCCTTCGGCGGCGTGCTGACCGATGCGTACAATGAGACCGGCCGCACGAAAACATCAACGCTGCACAGCTATTTCAGATATATCCGCAAGCGCGTTGCCTATGATCATCCGTGGGCGAAGGGCGGCTTCTGGCTTGTCGTGTTCGGCATTTTCTACCCGCTTCGATGGACGGTGCGGATGCTGCTGGGAAAACGAAAGAAATTCAACGTAAAGCAGGCGATCAGCTCGGCAAGACAGAGAGAAGAGCTCCTTCGCCGGCTGAAGCTGTATAAATAATTATGGTTTTGCTTTTTGTCGGTCTTGCGCTGACCGTTCTCATGGTCTATATAACGCGGCAGCTGCATTTAGAGCTGTCACCGGAGCACTACCGGCGGATCATGGCGCTGCTGATTCCGGCGTATCTGCTCACAAACTGGGTGTTTACGCTCTTTACGCGCACTCCGGGCGAATGTACCGTGGTGCTCGTCCCGCTGCGCGCATATATCAAGATGCTCGGCTGGGATGTACACACGTTTGCGGAACTGTTTCAGCTGCTCGGCGGTACATGGGAAGGCAGCGCGGAGCCCTCACTGTCGCCGCTGGTGGGCGTGGCGCAGAACATCGTGCTGTTCCTGCCCTTCGGTTTTTTGCTGCGGGCCGCAAATTCACGCCTGAGCACGGGGAAAATCCTGCTGCTCGGCTTTGCCCTGTCGCTTTTCATTGAGAGCAGTCAGCTGATTTTCAAACTCGGCTGGTTCGAGACGGACGATATCATGCACAACGTCTTAGGAACATACGCGGGGATTAGATTATACCGGCGCTGCATAGAAGAATAGAACAGGGCGCGAGCCGCAATTCATGAAATTACGCAGCAAGCTTGACAGTGCCGGTGAAAAAATATAGAATGACAAACCAATCATATCCGCCGGGTTTGACATCTCCCGGGAAAGGAAATAAAATAATGGAACATCTCAGAAATCTTCCGCTTGATCACGCGGAGTGCTTTGCCGATATGATCAATATTCAGCCCGGACGGGTTGTCAGCATGGCGCTTTCAAAAAACGAGCATTGCCAGATGACACTGCTGGCGTTTGCCGACGGTGAAAGTGTCAGTCAGGAGCAGTATTTCGGTGACACGCTCTACTATGTTTTGGAGGGTGAGATGCCGCTTGTCATCGGCGAGGAGAAATATTTAATTCACACAGGTGAATGTATGGCTGTGCCGTCAGGTGTGCTCCACGCTGTGGGCGGTACAAAGCCGTTCAAACTTCTTCAGATCACGCTTCAGTAAAGAAGCAGTCAGAAATTTGGTATAAGCGCAAGCAAAATTTGATACGCACGGAGTATTTTTAATCCGGCAGTATCGCACACATTTATTGGAGGAAATTATGGAAAAGCTTATCAAGAATCTTGTACACGCCGAGCCCTTTGCAGTGGCGGAGCAGATCTCCTACGAATCCGGCAAGGTGGTCAGCCTGACGCTGGCACAGCGCCCCGGTGTGGCAATGACCCTTTTTGCCTTTGATGCCGGCGAGGGTATCAGCACCCATGCAGCCCCCGGCGATGCTATGGCCTTTGTCCTTGAGGGCGAGGCACAGATCACCGTCGACGGTGTGGCACATAAAGTCACCGGAGGAAACGCCATTGTTATGCCCTGCGGCATTCCCCATGCAGTGAAGGCGGTAACACCCTTCAAGATGCTGCTGACCGTGGTAAAAGAGGGCTGAACCGGCACATCAGAGCCGTTATTAACTTGATACAGAATGCAAAAACACAGCTGCAACCCATGCTTCGGGAGGCGGCTGTGTCTTTTTGTGCTTATATATATTTTATACTGTTGCGGGAGACGGCCTTTTGCGTATTATTTTATGACACCGTCTTTTTTCAGATTCTCGATGCTCTCTGCGGAATAACCGGCGGCGGTGAGAACATCGTCCGTGTCGGCGCCCAGATCACCCTGCGGGGTGAAACCGCGGCTGGTGTATTCCGAGAACTTTATCGGCGGCACGGGAATTGCGGTCTCGCTGCCGTCGGGATAGCTTACGTTTTCAAGATAGCCGTTGGCCCACGCCTGCTCGTCTTTGTATAGATTCTGGACGCTGCCGGCAATTTCATACGGCATGTCGTATTTTTTCAGCAGCTCCACCCATTCCGCCGAGGGCTTTTTCGCCACGGATTCGCTGATGCGCTTCGTGATGCCCTCAAGCTTTCCGACTTTGCGCAGATTGGCGATAGAGACGCAGTCGGGGTCCTCTGCAAGCTCGGGAATGTCAAATATTTTCGCGAGAAGCTCTCTGTCCTTGGCATAATTTTTGCTCAGCGGAGAGAGCCACACGCCGTCGGCACAGCAATAATAATCGCTGAACGGGTTCCAGGGATCGTAGCGCCCGGTGGGATAGACTCTCCCGTACTGGGGCTGGGCGTTCAAGACTGAGAGGGCGTTAGTCCATATGCCGGTGTTAAACAGCGAGGTGGATATCATGGTGCCGTGACCTGTGTGCTCACGAGCCAGCAATGCCGTGAGTATGCCGTTGAGGAAATACGAGGCGCTGACGATGTCGCCGAAGGCATACGATGGCCTTACGGGGAAGCTGCCGTCAACAAGCCAGTCGGTTACGGCGCCGCTCCTCATCCAGAATGCCGTGGTGTCATATCCGGGGCGATCCTTGTCTGGACCCTGCAGACCGAATCCGGAGAAATGGGCATAGACAAGGCGCGGGAATTTCTCTTTCAGCTCCTCATAGCCGAGCCCGAGCTTTTCAAGGGACTTAATGCGGATATTTGAAATAAAAACGTCCGCCTCGGAGAGCAGCTTCATGAGCAGCTCAAAACCGTCAGGGGTCTTCAGATTGACAGATATGAGCTTCTTGCCGGAATTGACCGTGTCGAACAGCGGATTATTTCCGGGCTCCGTGGGCAGCATATGCATTTCACCGACGCTGCGGAGAGGGTCACCATCGGGCGGCATCTCAATCTTGATGACCTCGGCACCGAAGTCTGAAAGAAGTCTGCCGGCAATGGGCGCGGCGACAACGGTGGCGAGCTCTATCACTTTGTATCCCTTCAATGGGAGGTCATTGGTCATTTAATCGTTCTCCTTTATTTAACTGGCGGAACTGTCAGCGCTTGTTGGAGCTTCTCCAGATCTTCTGCTCCTCAGCGGCGGAGATCAGATCCTCGCGGAAATCGGGGTGGGCAATGTTTATAAGTGCCTCGGCGCGCTGCCAAGTCGCAAGACCGCTGAGCTTTGCAATGCCGTACTCCGTGACGATGCTGGGGGCCTGAGTGCGCGGGGTCGTTATAATATCGCCCTGAGTGAATTTGGGGAGAATGCGGGAGTGAACGACACCCTTCTTATCGGTAAAGCTTGAGCTCATGGCGAGGAAAGCCTGCCCGTGCTCTGCCGCATACGCACCGGTCACAAAGTCAAGCTGACCGCCGGTGCCGCTTATATGCCTTGTACCTGCACTCTCCGAACATACCTGACCGTAAATGTCGCAGGCGATGCAGCCGTTTATAGAAACAAAATGGTCAAGCTGCCTGATGGTCTCGGGAGAATTAACATAGCTCATGGGCGCGGAAAGAATGTCCATGTTGCAGTCGAGAAACTCATAGAGCTCTTTAGAGCCGTTGCATATAGAGAAAACGCCCTTGCCGCGGTTGATTTTTTTCTTTTTGTTTGTGATTTTCCCGGCCTTGTAGAGCTTGAGGTAGCCGTCGCTCATAAGCTCGGTGTGCATGCCGAGATCCTTGAGGTCAGAGTCGGCAATGAGGCCGCCGAGGGCGTTGGGCATGCCGCCGATGCCTATCTGCAATGTGATGCCGTCATAGAGATGCGGGAAGATGACGGAGGCAATTTTCTTGTCCGTCTCCGTGGCCTCGCCGCAGGGGGAAACACATATATCCTTGTGCCCCTCCACAACGTAGGTGACCTCTGAAATGTGGATGTGGTCGCCCTCCGTGCCGTAGATAACCGGCATATGCTCGTTTACCTCGAGAATTATATAATCGGCAGCGTCAAGAATATCCTGCGTGCAGCAGTTTGTCAATCCGAAGCTGAAATAACCGTGCTTGTCCATCGGGGCAACGGAGATCATGGCGACGTTTACGGGCGCATAGCCGCGGCGGTAGTAGGAACCGCAGTCGCGGAAAAGCATGGGGGAGTAATAGGCACGGCCGGCGTCGATATATTTTCTGTCTATGCCGGAACTGTGCCAGACATTATAGGTGAAGGCCTTTTGCTCCGGGTCACATTCTACAACCTGAATCGGCTTCATGGCAATCGCGTTTCTGATTTTGACATCGTGCAGCTCGTCACGCCTTGCAGCCAGGGCCGCATCCAGAGCTTCAGGGAAGGAGCAGGTCTGGGAGTAATCCACCCAGTCGCCGTCCTTTACGATCTTGACAGCCTCTTCGGCAGAAACAAGCTTTTTGCGATATTCTTCGTATACGTTCATGTTATATAATCTCCTTTTCCCTTATTTTTGAAAGAATGGCGAGTAAAATTATCGGGACGATCTCCAATGCGGCAAGGACAACAATACCGGAGACATACGAACCGGAAGCAGTCTGCATGCTGCCCATAATCGTTGAACCAAACGAGGCAAGGATTATGTTCAGGTTGGTAAAGCTGAAATTCTGTGCATAGTATTCCGAACCGAAAAATTCCTGTGTAACAGATGACGAGATAGGCGGTACCGCGCCGTAACCGAGACCGCACATCATAATGGCAGCGACCAGAATGGCGGGTACTTTTTTCCCGAGAAACACGGCGAGAATTGCGCCCGCAGCAATGAGAATAAGCGCGTCAAGAGTGAGGGCAAACCTGTACCCCTTCCGGTCATGCAGAATGCCGAATACAATCCTGCCCACGCCGTTTGCAACGGACCCGAGTCCTACGGCGAGAGAGGCAAGAGACGCTGACGCGCCGCCCTCAAGTGCAATGCTTTTAGCATGCCCGATAATGCCCTGACCGAAAAGCGTGAGAATTGCCGCTGCGCAAAAGTACAGCCAGAAGCTTGCAGATCTCAGCATCTGCCCGGGCGTGAGATTGACTTTGCAGGAAGTCTTTGCGGAGGCGGCACCGTCCGACGCGTCGGAAACGATGAAACGGCTTCCGAGTACACCGACAAGCAGGAGGATTACACCGGTTGCGAGATATACCTTTCTCCAGCCGAGACTCTCCGTGGACATGAGAGAGGAGGCAAGACTTCCGAGAACGAGAGTGCTTGCACCGAAGCTCATCAGGAGTATTCCCGAGGCAAAGCCTTTCTTGTCAGAAAAGCGCATCACGACAGTTGAAACCGTCGCATTATACACAACGCCGCAGGCAAGCCCCGCAATAGAGAATGCCGTAAAGAGCAGCCATATGCTGTCTGCCGTGACGGCGGAGGCGAGAGCGTAGCCCAAAAGGCTCATAGCAGAGCCTATTAAAACAGAACGTCTGCTGCCGAGACGCCTCACCAGCATACTTCCGAGCACGCCGCCAATACAGAACGCTATTAGTATAACAGTAAAACAGGTGCCAAGTAAAGCACTTGTCCAACCAAATTCTTCACTCAAAGGACTTGAGTAGATACTCCACGCATAGAGCAGACCGTAACAGAGCATTATTATAAACCCTGCACCGAGTGTAAGGGAACGGGAACAGTTGCTTTTCATTTTTCCACCGACCTTATCTTTAATATAATAAAATTTACTAAAAAAATACAAATATTACGCATTTGCGGTAGCTATAAATAAAAACTGACAAAAAATAAATTATTATTGCCAAACGATTTATGCAGTGCTACAATGCGAACAAGCAACCTAGCGAACAGGTAAACAAGACTGAATAAATGATAGCAAGATGCTGACAAAAAAGCAATAGCAATTTACTGTGTAAGTTTAATTTAATTTTTAACGGGTCAATCCGCTGAATTCTTAAATACAAAAATTTCCGGAACAAAAGGAGGAGAATTTATGGCAAAAATAAGCTATGAAGAAGAGCGCAAGCTCACAAAGGCTTTGCTTCACGCCTGCGGC
>CAVAPH010000008.1:0-37936 GCA_963590455.1 bacterium
CTTGCCATGTCGATTGTGGTGCTGAATCTGCGTAAGATTCAGCGTACCCTTTCGCGCCTGTTTTTGCAATTTTTGTACGATTTCTGCTTACAGAAAAAATCGGCATTTGTTCAGTAGACATTAATTAAAATACCACCTGCGGTCGTTTCTGAACTGTGATCCGACTGCAGGCGGCATATTTTATAACTTGTTATATTCTTCGTCCGAAACTGCTTCACACCACTCGTTCCGGCAGTTCTCACCGGGGACCTCAACCGCAATATGAGAGAACCAGCTGTCGCGCTTTGCTCCGTGCCAGTGCTTGACGTTTGCAGGTATCATCACTACGCTTCCCTCGTGCAGACTTACGGCTTCCTTGCCCTCTTCCTGATACCAGCCCTCGCCTGCAGTACATATAAGCAGCTGCCCGCCGCCCTTGGATGCGTGGTGAATGTGCCAGTTGTTTCTGCAGCCGGGCTCAAAGCTTACATTTGCGGCAAAAAGTCCGCCATTCGGATCGGTAAGCGGATTTAAAAACGAATTACCTATAAAATACTGGGCGTATCCGGTGTTTGCTGCCCCCATACCGAACATATTGACCTTTTCAAACTCGCTTTTACTTTCAAACTTCATGTCAAAAATCTCCTCTTGTCCTGTTATATAACTTTGTAGCGAATCCAAACTGCTCCACTGTCGAACGCCTGTACGCTCTCAAGCTTCAGCGGCGTTACTGCCCGGTCCTTCGGCAACCCGTCAAACACTGCACTCATACCCCCGCGCCCGTCAATTCCGGCGCCGATGAGAATGCTGACCTCGTCCAGCAAACCGGCCGCAAGAAATCCCGCGTTGATATGCCCGCCGCCGACAACTGCCATTCTCTTTACGCCGAACTCGTCGAAAAGTATTTCGCAGGCACGTCCGAGATCTATTTTATTCTTACCGCAGGCAATCCATGAAATGTGCTTCTCCTCAAGATAGCTCAGATATTCCCGGCTGACACCCTCACAGGTAAGAACCAGTATCGGGCGCTTCTCATTTTCACAGTCATACCAGAGAAGAGTCCCGCGCGTGTCGACTATCACCTCATATTCATCACGCTCAGCTGCCTTGTAAAAGCCTTCTTTGGATAAAGGCGTCAACACAGCGCTCTGAAAGCTTCCGGGCAGAGCCATTTCAAGCTCTGCAGCAACGCGCCCCGTAACCCTGCTCGGCGCATTGAGCGCGTCCCATGTGCTGTAGTATTCCTCCACACCCGGAAGCTGCTCCGTCATGGTGCAGTCAATGCGTCCGTCTGCCGACGTCATCATATGGCAGATTATATACGGTCTGTTCATCAGAAGATTCCCCCTCGATTTATGATTTGCAATTTACGATTTAGAATTGAAGTTTCTTTGATTCCGTATTATATTATCATAGCACCTAAACCTGACTTCAGGTCAAGAAGAAATATATGTTTTTCGGAGGCATCTCATGTATACCATCGGGCAAGTTTCAAAAATGTTCAATCTTCCGATTTCCACACTGCGCTATTACGACAAGCAGGGGCTTTTCCCGCAGATGGAGCGCGTTTCGGGCATACGCAAATTCAGTGACAACGAGATCGAGGCGCTGAGAGTGATAGAGTGTCTGAAAAAATCCGGGCTCGAGATACGCGACATCAAGCGCTTTATGGACATGTGCGCACAAGGCCCATCCACGTATTCCGCGCGCCGCGAGCTGCTGCTCAGGCAAAAGGAGCAGACCGAGGCAGAGATACTCCGCATGAATAAAGCATTGGACATGCTCAAATACAAGTGCTGGTATTACGAGCAGGCAATAAAACTCGGCAGCACAGATGAGGTCAAAGCGATGATCCCCGACAACCTCCCGGACGAAATCCGCGCCGCATATGACAATTCGCACGATCTGTGAGACGAGATTTTTTTCATCCGATTTTTCCCCGGTTACCCGGTGGTAACTCAGCAACAAATTTGTGCGTACTTTTTTGTTTTTCTGTTCCATCGTATAATGTACTGCGGGCGTAGAAAATACGAGACCTGCCCACACTGCGGCAAACCCATGACGATGAATCTGCGCGCCGACGACAAATTTGTTGAAGACGACGGCTGGCATCAGGCGGCGGAGCGGTATGAGAGCTTCCTGCGTACGCGTGCAGCTCAGAAAATTCTGTTTCTCGAGCTCGGTGTCGGCTACAATACGCCGGTAATTATCAAATATCCGTTCTGGCAGATGACAGCAAAAAATCCGCGCGCTGTCTACGCCAACATCAACTGCGGTCAAGCCGAAGCCCCCGCAGCAATCCGTGATCAATCCATCTGCATAAACGCAGATATCGCAAGCGCGCTGGAGAGAATTTTGGCATAATATCAGGGATAAGCAATTTCCCCAGACAAACGCAAACGCCATTCGGCGGAGTCTTTTGGACACTGCCGGATGGCGTTTTTCTTGTTATATACAGATTTTATATCCCGTATTTCTTCCGTCCGAAGCCGGAGGATTTCACACCGTTGAGTTCGCCGGTGCTTTGGGCGTACTGACGAAGGAGATCCTTCTGGGCGCTCGTAAGATTCTTCGGTACCGCGATGGTGACCGTGACGAACTGGTCGCCGCGTCCCGAGCCGCGCAGGTACGGGATGCCCTTGCCGCGCAGTCTGAAGTTTGCGCCGGGCTGCGTGCCCTCGGGGATGGTCATTTTCACGTTTCCGTCGAGTGTAGGTACTTCTATCTCCGCGCCGAGTGTGGCCTGTGCAAAGCTGATGGGCTGGGTGAGCAGTACGGAATTACCGTCACGCTCAAAGAGCGGATGCGGCTGCACCGTGACGGATACAAGCAAATCGCCTGCAGGGCCGCCGTTTACGCCGGAATTGCCCTTGCCGTGCTGTGAGATGGCCTGTCCGTCATCTATGCCGGCGGGGATGTTTATCTTCATCTTATGCTGGCGCCGAATTGCGCCCATGCCTCGGCAGGTCTTGCAGGGCTGATGGATGATCTTGCCCGTGCCGCGGCACTTTGAGCAGGGAGATGTGGACTGCGCAATGCCGAAGGGCGTGCGCTGCGTTGTGCGTACGGTGCCCGTGCCCTTGCAGTCAGGGCATATCTCCGGGGTCGTGCCCGGCTGGCATCCGTTGCCCTTGCAGTCAGGACAGGTCTCCACACGCGGGACGGTGATCTCCTTCTCGCAGCCGAACGCTGCCTCCTCAAAGGTGATGGTGACACCCGTGCGGATGTTGTCACCCTTGCGCGGCGCATTGGGATTGCTGCTCTGTCCGCCGCCGAAGCCGAATATATCGCCGAATATATCGCCCAGATTGCTGAAATCACCGAAGCCGCCAAACCCGCCGCCGAAGCCGCTGCCGGCTCCGTAGCCTGCGTTGGGGTCGAATGCAGCATGGCCGAACTGGTCATACTTCTTGCGCTTTTCCTCGTCTGAAAGCACCTCGTAGGCCTCGTTGACCTCCTTAAAGCGCTCCTCGCACTCCTTGTCGCCCGGATGAAGGTCGGGGTGGTTCTCCTTTGCAGCCTTTCTGTATGCCTTTTTTATTTCGTCTGCTGTGGCGCTTTTGCTCACGCCCAGCACTTCATAATAATCTCTTTTTTCTGCTGCCATAAATACTCCGATCTCGCGTAAAAGCTACGCGTTGACGCGTTTTTAATAAGCGCGCCATTGAGGCGGGGAAAAATCCTCGCCTCAATGCATGGAAAACTGAGAGGGTAAAAGAAGAAGAGTGTGTAAATTACTTCTTGTCTTTGTCGTCGTCAACTACAGTGTAGTCGGCGTCGTAATAATCCTGGCCGTTGCTTGCGCCGCCCTGTGCGCCGCCTGCTGCCTGGCTGGGATCAAAGCCTGCACCACCCTGTGCGCCGCCTGCCGCCTGGTACATCTTCTCGGAGACCTTGTAGAAGGCCTGAGTGAGTTCCTCGGTTGCGGACTTGATGGCTGCGGTATCGGTGCCGGTCAGCGCACTCTTGAGTGCTGCCAGCTTGCTCTCGACCTCGCTCTTGTCTGCAGCGTCAAGCTTGTCGCCCATCTCGTTGAGGGTCTTCTCGGTCTGGTAGACCATCTGATCGCCCTGGTTGCGGACGTCGACCTCTTCCTTGCGCTTTGCATCCTCTGCAGCATACATCTCTGCTTCCTTGACTGCCTTGTCGATGTCCTCTTTGGACATGTTGGAGGATGCGGTGATGGTGATGTGCTGCTCCTTGCCGGTGCCGAGGTCCTTAGCGGAGACGTTGACAATGCCGTTTGCATCTATATCGAAGGTGACTTCTATCTGAGGAACGCCGCGGCGTGCCGGAGCGATGCCGTCCAGATGGAAGCGGCCGAGGCTCTTGTTGTAAGCTGCCATCTCGCGCTCGCCCTGCAGAACGTTGACCTCAACGGAGGTCTGGTTGTCTGCTGCGGTGGAGAAGACCTGGCTCTTTCTGGTCGGGATGGAGGTGTTGCGCTCGATGAGCTTGGTGCATACGCCGCCGAGGGTCTCAATGCCGAGGGACAGAGGAGTTACATCGACGAGGACTATGCCCTCAACGTCGCCGCTGAGAACGCCGCCCTGAATTGCTGCGCCGATTGCAACGCACTCATCGGGGTTGATGCCCTTGAAGCCTTCCTTGCCGATAAGCTCTTTGACCATATCCTGAACTGCCGGGATACGGCTGGAGCCGCCGACGAGAAGGACCTTGGAAATGTCGCTGGGCTTAAGACCGGAGTCGGACAGGGCCTGCTTTACAGGGCCGCTGGTCTTCTCGACGAGGTGATGAGTCAGCTCATTGAATTTCGCACGGGTAAGGGTGATGTCCATGTGCTTGGGGCCTGTTGCATCAGCGGTGATGTAAGGCAGATTGATGGTGGAGGTGGTCACACCGGACAGCTCGACCTTTGCCTTTTCGGCTGCCTCACGCAGACGCTGCATTGCGACCTTATCGCCGCTCAGATCCACGCCGTCGCTCTTCTTGAACTCTTCAACGAGGTACTTGGTGATGCACTCATCGAAGTCATCGCCGCCGAGACGGTTGTTGCCTGCGGTTGCAAGAACATCGATAACGCCGTCGCCGATCTCAAGGATGGAGACATCGAAGGTGCCGCCGCCAAGGTCGTAAACCATGATCTTCTGATCTGCCTTTTCCTTATCGAGGCCGTATGCAAGTGCGGCTGCGGTCGGCTCGTTGATTATACGCTTTACCTCAAGGCCTGCGATCTTGCCTGCGTCCTTGGTTGCCTGACGCTGTGCGTCGGTGAAGTATGCAGGAACGGTGATAACTGCCTCGGTAACGGTCTGGCCGAGATATGCCTCTGCATCGGCCTTGAGCTTCTGCAGAACCATTGCGGAAATCTCCTGCGGGGTGTAAGACTTGTTATCTATATTGACCTTGTAATTGGAACCCATCTCACGCTTGATGGAGGAAATGGTACGGTCGGGGTTGGTGATGGCCTGGCGCTTTGCAACCTGACCTACCATACGCTCACCGGTCTTTGCAAATGCAACGACGGACGGAGTTGTACGTGCGCCTTCAGCGTTGGGGATAACGACGGTCTCGCCGCCTTCCATAACTGCTACACAGCTGTTAGTAGTACCAAGATCTATACCTATTATTTTACTCATTGTTGCTTCCTCCTGTATATGTATAATTGAAATATGCTAAATTTTATATACTAAAACCGTTCTTCGCGGTAATAGCCTGATTTATTAATTGGCCACCTTGACCATTGCAAAGCGGATGACCTTATCACCGAGCTTGAAGCCCTCCTGAAAGACCTCCACTATTTCGTTTTCGCCCTTGCTCTCATCTTCGATATGCATCACTGCATTGTGAAGTGAGGGGTCGAACTTCTCGCCGAGACTGTCTATTCTGGTGACGCCCAGCTTCTCTATCGTGGTGTTGAACTGATTCATCGTCATTTCAACGCCCTTGCGGAATGCCTCGTCCTCCGTCGGAGTATTCAATGCTCTAACGAGATTGTCGTAAACCGGCAGGAACTTTAATAACGTGTCTGCCTTTACGTCGCCGTACAGATTATCCTTCTCCTTCTGGGAGCGGCGGCGGAAATTATCGTACTCGGCGCACAGCCTGAGATATTTATCATTCAGTGCTGCCATCGCCGGATCTTCTTTTTTCTCCGGCTCTTTTTTGCTCTCGGATTTTTCGTTCTTTTCGGATTTCTCGTCTTTTTTCGACTTCTTGGCGTTCTTCTTGTCGCCCTTATCCTCGTCCGCGGGCTTTTCGGTTTCTGCCTCGGCTTTGGTTTCCTCTGCCGGGGTATCTTTTATTTCTTCGGCATTCTCCGCCTGAGCTGCGGTATCCTTTTCGTTTTTATCTGTGCTCATTCGGTTCATCTCCCTTGATTATCAGTTTGTTGTGCATTCCCTCCGGAGGTGCCTCCCCTCCGCCGAGCTTGCGTGAAAGCCCCGCGGCAAGAAAGCTGAGCTTCGCGGCCACCGCCGAATAATCCATTCGCGTCGGCCCTACGACACCGATAAGCCCCCGGGTATTGTCACCCGCATCGTAGCTTGCGATAATCACGCTTGAGCCCTTGAGCTCCTCCGCTACGTTTTCCGGTCCTATCAGCACCCGAACCTCATTGCTGCCGCCCACGCCGACTTCCTCCGGGAGCACATCCCCGCCCTGAGCAAGATAGCTCATCAGGGCGTGCGCCTTGTCAGGATCTCTGAACTCCGGCTGGTTGAGCAATCGGTTCTCGCCGCTTACGAAGGCGGCAGGCTTGTCGGCCTCCGTCAGCACCTCTATTGCAAATGCGGCAATGACCGAGGTGATGCCCATCGTATCGTCCGCCGCGCGCTCTGTCGAGCTTATCAGCAGCGGCGTTATCTGGGATTCCGGGATTTCCGTGAAGCTTGCATTGAAGAGGGTTGAGAGCTTTCGCATCATGCTCTCCGTGACTGAAACGGGCAGATGCACGAGCTTGTTTTTCACGCTGTTGTTTGAAAGCATCACAACTATTATAAACGTGTTCGCGTCGACATATATAATATCAAAACGCTTTATCGTCACAATGCTGTGCGTTGTAAGCGCAAGTGCCGGATAATCCGTCAGCTGTGAGGCGAGGCGGCTTACGTTGTCAATCGTCACATCCAGCTGCTGCAGCTTCGCGTTGAGCCTGTCGTTAAGCTCCTCCGTCTCCTCCATGGAGAGGCGCTGCTTCGTCATAAGCTCATTGACGTACATTCTGTAGCCCATCGGTGTAGGCACACGGCCCGCGGATGTGTGCGGCTGTTCAAGATAGCCCATGCTTACAAGCTCGGCCAGCTCGTTTCTTATCGTAGCTGAAGAGCAGCCCAGCCCTGCATGCTCTGCAATGGCCTTGCTGCCAACCGGCTCTGCCGTGCGGATATATTCATCCACAACCGCCGCAAGTATTTTCTTTTTTCTTTCGCTGACAGACATACTCATCACCGCATCCTACCGGCGCTGCATGCCCGGGAGCTTAGCACTCTATCCTCCGGACTGTTAGCACTCTCTGCTTTCAAGTGCTAATATACCACCCGTCATGTGCGTTGTCAATAGTCCCCTTGAATATAGATTTTAAAATTCACATTTTGTACAAAGAAAAGCGCCCCGGCTGAAAATATCAAGCCGAGGCGAATAATATTTATGCTTTTATTTATCCGATACCGCCGAGAGCAGCACCTGCGATGAGGGCCACAAGCGTCAGCGCACAGTAGAGATACTTGCCCGTTGGATAGAACAGCCGGCCAAGCGGTCTGTCTCTGCCCTGCACCACTGCGGCGAGAGCGGTATCTTTTTTGAGTACCCAGAAGAACATTACGGCTGCCAGGAACGCGCCCATCGGGCATATGTAAATCGACACGATGTCCATCCATTGTGAGGTCCACGGCTGTATCAGAAGTGACACTGCCATGCCGATAAGGCCGATAATTACGACAGCGCCCAGACGGTTTATACCGAACTGCTCGCGCAGCCATGCAACCGGAGCCTCATAGAGATTAATAATAGACGTTATGCCCGCAAAGAGCACGCACACAAAGAATATCGCGCCGATTACGCGTCCGCCCGCCATGCCGTTGAGCACGTTTACGAGATACACGAACATGAGCCCGGGGCCTGCCTTTGAGGGCTCAACTCCGCCCGCCGCCATAGCCGGGAGAATGACGAGCGCCGCGAGCATTGCCGCAATGGTGTCAAACGCGGCAACTCTTCGCGCAGCAGAGACAACGTCCTCATCCTTAGAGAAGTACGAGCCGTATATGACAGAACCGTTCCCTGCAACGGAGAGTGAGAAGAACGCCTGACCGAAAGCGTATATCCACACCTTCGGATCCAGAAATCTCTCCGGCTGCAGCGTAAAGATATATTTATATCCCGCAGAGGAACCGGACAGCGTCGCTATATATACGCTGAGAATAATAAAAAGCAGTAAGAGCAGCGGCATCATTATTTTATTGGCCTTTTCTATGCCGCCTGCTATGCCGAACGCCATTATCGCAAGTCCTGCAACAAGCGCGATTATCTGCCACAGGCCGTTGCCGATTCCGAACACGCCGTTTTCAAGCATCATGCTCACGGCCTCGCCGAGAGTTGAGGCCTCGGGTGCGGTCTCGCCGAAAGCGCCGCCGATGGCTGCCATGTCCGTGCCGAGCGCATAGAGGCTGCCGCTCAGTCCCATGTAGCAATACTTAAATATCCAGCCCATCACGACGGTGTAGCCTATTGCAAGCCCCATCGCGCCGATAACAGGCAGCGCACCGATTATTTTGCCCGGCTTTGCGCTGCCGAAGCGCTGCTCGGTGCATTTTCCGAAGGCGCCTACCGGTCCCGCTCCCGCCCAGCGGCCGAGAGCAAACTCCTCAATAACGCCGGTGGAGCCTATCAGCACGACGCAGATTATATACGGAACAAGAAATGTCAGTCCGCCATAGGTCGACACCATTATAGGAAAACGCCAGATGTTGCCCATGCCGACTGCAGAGCCGATGCAGGCAAGGATAAAGCCCCATTTTGTAGTAAAGCCATCCTCCGTCGTATGTACCTTTTCGATTTTCATCGGCTTTCTCCTCCGAATTTTTAATTATATCAGCTTCTCCGCACAAAGCTCGGGATTATTTGCAAGCTCGCTCTCCGCGGTTATTGCGCCCGCCTTGACTGCCGCACGGGCACAGCCTTCGATATCCATGCCCTGCAGTCCCGCCCAGACGATTGCCGCCGTCGCGGCGTCTCCCGCTCCGGTCGTATTCACAACCGTGACGAGCTCTCGCGGCATATGAAGCACGCCCGTCTCGTCTGCGGCAAGCATGCCCTCCTCGCCGAGGCTTATAAACACGCGCTTTACGCCGGCGTTTAATAAAGCTTTTGCCGCCTTTTCCGGTTCTCTCTCGCCGGTGAGCTTCTCCGCCTCGTATATATTCGGCTTTATCGCGTGGATTTTATCCAGCACCGGCAGAATCCGCACGGCCTTTGCCGTGGAAACCGGATCTGCGTATATAGGCGCGGTGCAGTTCTCCGCGGCGTATTTTATCGACTCAAAGCTGAGGTTTGCGTCCAGTACGATGGCATCATAGCCGTTTATCTCCTGCAGATGCTCCGCGAGATACTCCGGCGTAATATTTTCGGAGATCTCCATGTCCGCGATGGCTATCTGCATGTCGCCGGTCTCGTCGGCAATATATAAATAAGTAGAACTGCGCTTATCCGGCATGATTCTTGCAAGGCTCATGTCTATGCCGAGTGCCCTGCAGCTTTCGAGTATTCCGTGTCCGTACACGTCTCCGCCGACTGCGGCGACAAGACTGACATCAAGCCCCAGAAGGCGCATATCATGTGCTATGTTGCGCCCGACGCCGCCCGGGGTTGCCTTTATCACGCCGGGGTTCGAGTCACGCATGACAAGCTTGTTAAACGGGCTGCCGCCTATGTCCATATTGACGCCGCCCAGCACGACGACGCGCTTATTTATTACACGTTCCATATATTATGTGCGTATTCTCTGATCGCTCTGTCTGCCGCGAAAACGCCGCTCTTTGCAGTGTTCACGAGGGCAAGGCGCGCCATCTCGTTTTTATCGCTTATGCGCTCGTATACGCGCTTCTGGCAATCTGCATATGCACGGTAGTCTGCCACCAGCATGTACGGGTCGCCGCCGTAGAGCAGCATGCTCACGAGATCCGAGTAGCTCTTTCCGTCCGAGAAGCCCTGAGAGAAGCGGTCGAACACGCGCATGATCTCCGGGTCCTTCGATGCGATTGCGTTTGCGTCATAGCCGCTTGCGCGCAGCTGCTCGATTTCCTCGGTGTGCAGACCGAACAGGAACATATTCTCGTCGCCGAGGCGCTCATACATCTCGACATTTGCGCCGTCAAGCGTACCTATGGTGACCGCGCCGTTCATCATCAGCTTCATGCAGCCCGTACCGGAGGCCTCTTTGCCAGCAGTGGAGATCTGCTCGGAAACCTGGGCAGCGGGGACTATTGCCTCGGCAGCGGAGACGCGGTAGTTCTCAACGAAGTAGACCTGCAGCTTGCCGCGGCATACCGGGTCGTTGTTAATATCATTTGCGAGGGAGAGCAGCAGCTCTATGATGCGCTTTGCGGTCTTATATCCTGCCGCGGCCTTTGCGCCGAACACGAAGGTGCGCGGGACGAAGAGCATGTTCGGGTCATCGTGCAGCTGCATCTGCAGGCTTGCAATGCTCATTGCGCACAGGAGCTGACGCTTGTACTCGTGCAGACGCTTTATCTGCACGTCCATCACGGAATCGGGATTGAGCGCGAAGTTATCGTTGCGCGCCGCAAATCTCGCGAAACGCAGCTTGTTTGCGTATTTAATATCGTTCACGCGCTTGAGGACCTCGGCATCGGAGGTATATTTCATAAGCTCCTCAAGCTGCTCGGGCTGCGTGAGATAATTATCCGAACCGAGCAGCTCCGTAATCAGGGAGTGCAGACCCGGGTTTATCTGTGCAAGCCAGCGGCGGTGATCTATGCCGTTTGTGACGTATGTAAAGCTGTCCGGTCTTATGGAGCATATATCGCGGAAGAGATCGCGGCGGAGTATGTCGCCGTGGAGCTTGGACACGCCGTTGACCTTATAGCAGGCGGCAAGGCAGAGATTTGCCATGTGAACCTGTCCGTCGCGTATAATAAGATTGCGGCCGACCTTTTCGCCCTGACCGAACTGCGCGATAAGATACTCGCACCAGCGGCGGTTTATCTCGCAGAGTATCTCCCACAGGCGCGGCAGCAGCTGCTGCACCAGATTCTGCGGCCAGCGCTCGAGTGCCTCGCTCATAACGGTGTGGTTGGTGTAGGCGACGCTCGCCTTTACGATGCTCCATGCCTCGTCCCAGCCCATGCCGTGCTCATCCATGAAGATGCGCATAAGCTCAAGTATGATAAGCGTGGGGTGCGTGTCGTTTATCTGTATGGTGTGATGCTCTGCGAAGCTGCGGATGTCGCCCCACTTTTTAATATGCTTGCGAACGATGTCCTGCGCCGTGGCGGAGACGAAGAAGTACTGCTGCTTTAAGCGCAGAGTCTTGCCCTCTATATGCTCGTCCGCCGGGTAGAGCACCTTGGTGATGACCTCTGCCATGGTGCGCTGCTCCATGCTCTTGACGTACTCGCCCTCGGAGAAGAGATACATGTCAAGCGAGTTGGGGCTCTTTGCATCCCAGAGGCGGAGAGTGTTTATCTCTTTCCCGCCGTAGCCCGCAATGAGCATGTCGCGCGGGACTGCGATGACTGCGGTGTATCCGGTGTATTCGGCGCTGTAATGGCCGAAGCTGTCCCAATGCGGGGAGACCTGACCGCCGAAGCGAACCTCGACTGCGTCCTCATAACGCGGGATAAGCCAGCTCTCAGCCGCGGTACGCCAATCGTCGGCGACCTCTGTCTGTCTTCCGTCGACGAACTTCTGGCGGAATATGCCCAGCTCATAGCAGATGGAGTAGCCCGTCGCCTCAAGGCCGAGTGTGGTCATGCTGTCCATATAGCAGGCTGCGAGACGGCCGAGACCGCCGTTGCCGAGACCCGCGTCCGGCTCCTCCTCGAATATATCGCTCGCGTTGCGGCCCATGTCCTCCAGTGCGCCGCTCACGGCATCGGAAATGCCGAGGTTGAATGCATTCTTCATAAGGCTGCGGCCCATCAGGAACTCCATCGACATGTAGTGCACTTCTTTAGTGGCGTGTCTGGGGTCCTCCGCCGAGAGCAGGCGGCTCATTATCTCTCTTATAACTATCGCGGTGGCCTGGAATATCTGCTCGTCAGTCGCTTCCTTGCTTGTGACGGCAAAACGCGCACAGAGCTTGTCCTCTATCGCGCTGCGTACCTCATCGCGTGAAATCTGTCCCTTCATTTATTTCCCTCCGAATATTACTATTGGATAAGCGGCGCACAGTGTGCCCCGTCCCGCGGCTTATATAAGCACGTGAGGCTTTGATTTTATCATGCTTTTTAATAAATTACAACTGTGCAAACTAGGCAAAAATATAGCAATACCGCAGGCGTTTGAGTTTTCCGCCTGCGGTAGAATGATATTGCGCTTTAATTTAATTAAATTATGCTGCCCTTGGGTACGACAATCGGGAGATGCGGGCTGCCCTTGAGATGAAGTCCCGGGGCAAAGCTGCACTGCTTGTCGGCAATCACGTAATCAAGCTCTGCGCCCTCGCCGATCTCGCCGCCGCGCATGACTATGCTGTTTTTCAGCACTGCGTCCTTATGCACGCGAACGCCCGAGAAGACAATGCAGTTTTCGACACTGCCCTCTATGAAGCAGCCGTCTGCCACGAGGCAGTTTTTCGACACCGCGTTCTCGCCGTAATACGTGCTGACAGCCTCGGTGTTGCGGGTGCGCACGGGGCGCTCCTTCGGGAAGATCTGCGCGCGCAGTGCGGGATCGAGCATATCCATGTTCGCTTTATAGAACGTCTGCACGGTGCGTATTGCGCTGGCATAGCCCGGATGGATATATGTGCTCAGCTTGCCGCCCTCTTCAAGATAGAGCGCAACCGCATCCTTGTGGAAGCGATAGAGATTGCGCGCCTTGCACTTGTCCATCAGATCCGTAAGCGTATCCTTGCGCACGATAAAGCCCTCGAGAGACGGCAGACCCTCGCCGCCGCATATACGGTCGAACAGCACACGCTTTACAAGGCCGTCATCGCCCACGATATAGCGGTGGTGCAGGCCGTCCGGGTCATGGTCGGAGCACATTGCCATCATGTCCGTGCCGGAGCTGAGATACTGCTTTATTGCGGCCTCCAGATCGATGTTTGCCGCAAGATTGCCGAGCATGAGTATGATATGGCTCTGCTGTATGTCTTTAATATACGCCGCAACCGCATTTATGGCCTCGAGAGTGCCGGTATAATTGCCGCGGTGATAGTCGGGCAGGCCAAAGGGCGGCAGCATGCGCAGTCCGCCGTTCTTGCGGCTCATATCCCAGGCCTTGCCGCTGCCGATATGGTCGAGCAGGGACTGGTAGTCGCGCTGCATTATAACGCCCACGTCGAGCACGCCCGCATTGCGCATGGAGGAGAGGGCAAAGTCAATGAGCCTGTATCTGCCGCAGAAGGGCAGTGACGCCGCAGTGCGCGCGTTTACGAGCATTCCGAGATCCGGAGATGTACTGTAGGCAAATATTATTCCGTGAAAATCCTTCATTGCTCAGACCTCCTCCCCGGTGTATATCATAGCGCCGGCCTTCACGACGGCACCGCTTTTTATAACTATATTGGGGCCGCAGGTGGCAACGCTCCACGCATCCGTTCCGTCGGGCGGCTGGCCTACGTGCGCATTGCTCTTTACAACTGTGTTCTCGCCGATTATCGCATATTCCACCACGGCGTCCGGCTCGACAACCGCGCCCGGCATGAGCACGCTGTAGAGCACCTTTGCACCCTCACCGACCTTGACGGAGGAGGAGAGCACGGAGTTTTCAACATAGCCGTCTATCTCGCAGCCCTCTGTCACTATAGAGTGGCTGATCTTTGCGTTCTCGCCGGTGCTGTGCGGCGGGCAGATCGGGCTGCGTGAGCTTATGGGCCAGCTGGGATCGTAGAGATTTATGCGGTTTGTGGACAGCATGTCCATGTTCGCATCCCAAAGGCTCGTTATCGTGCCGACATCGCGCCAGTAGCCGTCGAATCTGTAGGGCCAGAGCTTCTCGCCTGCGTTGAGCATGTTGGGGATGATATTCTTGCCGAAGTCCTTGCTGGAGTTGGGGTCGTTCTCATCCGCAATGAGATACGCACGCAGCTTCTGCCAGTTGAATATATATATGCCCATCGATGCAAGATCGCTCTTGGGCTGCTTGGGCTTCTCCTCAAACTCTGCCACGTAGCCGTCCTCGCCAACGCTCATTATACCCATGCGGGTGGCCTCCTGCATGGAAACCTGCTGCACGGAGATCGTGCAGGCGGCATCGTGCGCAAGATGCTCTGCAAGCATGTCGGCATAGTCCATTTTATAAATATGGTCGCCGGAGAGGATAAGCACGTTCTCCGGGTCATAGTTCTCTATGAAGCCGATATTCTGGTATATTGCATTGGCTGTACCGGAGAACCACGAGCCTTTTTCGCCCGCGCTCTGATACGGCGGCAGAATATACACGCCTCCGTCCGAGACGTCCAGATCCCAGGGCTGTCCGTTGCCTATGTAGCTGTTGAGCTGCAGCGGACGGTACTGCGTGAGCACGCCTACGGTATCAATTCCGGAATTTGCACAGTTTGACAGCGGAAAGTCGATTATCCTGTACTTTCCGCCAAAGGGAACACTCGGTTTTGCGACATTCTGCGTCAGCGCATAAAGCCGTGAGCCTTGCCCGCCCGCCAGAAGCATCGCAATGCAGCTTTTTTTCACTCGCATCGTCTTCTTTCTTCTTGTTTTAGGGGACTGTAGGATATATTTACATGCCGCTTGCATACTTCTCCGACTCTGGTAATACGAGGTTTCGTCTTGCTCCGTCTGCAAGATCGGCATTTCAGGTTCTTGCCTTTATTTGCTCTTGTCTGTGCTGATAAATAAAAAGAGCTTTTTTCAGCCCTTGCGGCTGTTATATTTGCTCATTGCGCGGTCCGCGCCCTCGGTGATATAGCACTCTGCGGCAGCCGCTGCGTTTTCTGCTGCCTTTGCAAAGTCCTCCGCATCCTGATTTTTCGGTGCGGAGAGCACCCAGTCTGCAACGTCATAATCCTTGTGCGGCGGCTCGCCGACACCGAGACGTATGCGTGGGAATTCATCTGTGCCGAGATGGGCGATTATATTTTTCAGCCCGTTATGGCCCCCGGCCGAGCCCTTTGTGCGGATGCGCAGCTTCCCTATCGGAAGCGCCATCTCGTCAGATACTACGATAATATGATCCGGCGGAATTTTATAAAAGCGCGCCGCCTCGCCCACTGCCTCGCCGGAGAGATTCATAAATGTCTGCGGCTTCATGAGAAGCACCTTTTCGCCCGCGATGCTGCATTGACCCGTCAACGCCTTGAAGCGGAGCTTGTTTATCGCGGTGCCGGTGCGCTTTGCCATGGCGTCTCCCGCCATGAAGCCCGCGTTGTGCCTCGTCCCTTCATATTTCACTCCGGGATTTCCCAGAAACACGATGAGCCAGGTGACTCCCCCGGGCCTTGTGAAAAGCATAATCTTTTCTTTTCCTTTCGCTTTTTCTCAAGGCAGCGCCGAGAATATAATAAAAATAAATATCACGGTGCTGCCTGAGATAATTTTCGGAATTAATCGAAGAGGTCGGAGATGGAGACTTCCTCGTAGATGCGGCGTATCGACTCTGCGAATACGGGTGCGGTAGACAGGTACTGGATCTTGGAGCATTCGGGCTTGTCAGCAGGATACGGGATGGTATCGAGCAGCAGCAGCTCTTTAATGCAGCTGTCCTCAATGCGCTCTATTGCAGGGCCGGAGAGAACGCCGTGGGTTGCGCAGGCGTAGACCTCTTTTGCTCCGCCCATCTCTTTTATTGCCTTTGCAGCGCCGCAAAGTGAGCCGGCGGTATCGACGATATCGTCAAGCAGAACGCAGGTCTTGCCCTCGACGTTGCCTATGATGTTCATAACCTCGGACTGGTTTGCGC
Source organism: bacterium (assembly GCA_963590455.1). Classification (GTDB taxonomy): domain Bacteria; phylum Bacillota; class Clostridia; order Oscillospirales; family Oscillospiraceae; genus Limivicinus. Next base: position 16,039 of record CAVAPH010000008.1, read on the forward strand.
GCTCACGGCGCTTGTCGACGATTGCCATGTTCACGCCGAGCTTCATGGAGAAGGCGCGGGCGCGGGCAGTGCTGCCGACGTCAGGGGAGACAACCATAACGTCCTCATTGCCCTTGCCGAACATGTTCACGAAGTGGCGGACGAAAAGGTGGCTGCCCATAAGATTGTCAACGGGGATATCGAAGAAGCCCTGAATCTGTGCCGCGTGCAGGTCCATGGTCAGCACTCTGTCAGCACCGGCAGCAGTGATGAGGTTTGCAACCAGCTTTGCGGATATGGGGTCTCTGCTCTTGGCCTTGCGGTCCTGTCTTGCGTAGCCGAAGTAGGGGATGACGGCGGTGATACGACCTGCGGAGGCGCGGCGCATCGCGTCGATCATGATAAGAAGCTCCATAAGGTTGTCGTTAACGTGATTGCAGGTGGACTGGACTATAAATACGTCCTTGCCGCGGACCGGTTCAAACACGGAAATCGAGCACTCACCGTCAGCAAACTGCGTGACAGATGCATTTCCGAGTCCCTTGTAGAGCTGCGCGCAGATGTCTTTTGCCAGTTTGGGGTTTGAGCTGCCGGTGAACACCTTGATTTCCTTGCCGTGTGATATCATTTCTCTTTGTCCTCCGTAAAAAACATTTCATTAAATTGCTTTACACGCCGTATATACGCAGTTTCAATCTCTCCGCTGCGCGGCAGTGCACTCTATCCTCGATTATATTATATCACAGCTATTTCTTCATTGGAAGAGAAACCGGGCAAATAATGCGAATAAAAACGCTGAAAAACATTGCACAAAAGTTGTTAATATTTTTTAAATTGCGCAATAATATCGCTTACTGTCAATTAAACGCACGCTTTTAATATTATTTTAATATTAATTAAACAGCGAGTCATAATCGTAGCTTGTGTAAAATTCGTATTCTTCACGCAGGCGCTCATCGTAATTTTCGCGCGTTAGCTGATGCTCGCCTGCTGCCATGCACTCGAGTATGTGCGAATTTACGTCGCTGTCATAGTGCACGTAGTCTTTATATCTGTCAAAGTCCTGCACAAGCTCGTATTCATCGAGAAAAGAGAACACGTGGATATTATCATACTCCAGCATCATCTCCACGGCCTCCCGCTCTGCCGCAAGAAGCATTTCCAGAGTGCCGAGCTGATTGTATTTGTCCCAGAAATACATGCTGACCGGTGAGAAAAAGACGTAAAAATCTATCTGTGGGTTTGCGCTCGCCGTCTCTATTATATTTTGCCCGACATTGCCGCGGACAAGCTCACGCTGCTCCTCGGTGAAGGCATAGCTCTCCCCCGTCGAGTCCGGCCGGAAATACGTCTGCAGTATGGCATCGCGCCCGTAGAGCACCGTATCATCGTCCCAGAAGCTGTAATCATCAAAGCTTGTGGTCTTATTCCCGGCGAGAGTATAGCTTATCGTATCGAGCGAGGTTTTAAATATGCTTTTATTAAAAAGATACTTTACGTCGTTTAACGGGTTCGAGTCATATAAAAAGCTCGGGTAATCGCTCTCGTCGTATGCCATGGTGTCTTTATCCGATATTACAGTGGCGAGATCTATGTCCATGACGATAAGCTTAATATTTTTATTCGCCTTTATCGCCGTGCGGTTGCTCAGATCCAGCTCCTTTGCGCTCGCGCCGGAATACGGCACCTTTACGGAATTCACGCCGAAGAGCGCGTCCAGCTCGGAGCTTTTGAAATTTTCGCTCATGCTGTTGCCGGTTATCACGGCGTCATAATCAAAATGCTTGAGTATGCCGTCATTCTGGTAGCGCTCGTAATAAATCCGGTACTGCAGGCCCTTGAGCGGGGCATGGTAGTGGAAGAACGGGTCTATTATCACCGTCACGGAGCCGAGCAGCATTAATATAATAATAAACAGGCATATAAAGCTCAGCGCCCATTTTTTATAGCTGAAATTGCGGGTTTTCACAAATACTGTCCTCCTCCGTCAGAAATTGAAATACAGGAAGGTGCTGACCGTGCCGAAGGAGAATATGCACCAGACAATAAGCACAAGCGGAATTATAAGCCTGACAGGCTGCGGCGTGAAGCTCTGCATCTTCTCGTACGCGTTTTTCGGCACCAGCACGATGAACATGGACACGGCGAGGAAGAGTATCATCATAGAGTAGGGGTGATACATGTACTTCCCGACAACCGGGATTGCGGAGAGCAGCATGCTGACCTCGGTGAGTGAGAAGCTTGTATAGACCGAATATGCCACGGTGCCGAAATCAAAGTCAAATATGCGTGAAATTATCTGCCACGCCTGTTCAATGCTCTCTGAGCGGAAAATTATAAAGCCGAGATTTATAAATGCAAACGTAATAAACCAGTTTATCGCCTTGGGTATACGATCAAATACACGCCTGCCCACACGGGTGATAACGCAGAACAGCCCGTGCAGCACGCCCCATATCACGAAGGTCCAGCCCGCGCCGTGCCAGAGTCCGCTCACGAAGTATACAATCAGAATATTTATGCACGTGCGCACTTCCCCGCGTCTGTTGCCGCCGAGGGGGATATACACGTATTTTCTCAAGAATCTTGTCAGAGTGATGTGCCAGCGCTTCCAGTGATCAAGTATCGTGACAGCCTTGTAGGGCGAGTTGAAGTTTTGCGGGATATCTATGTTGAACATTCTGCCCAGACCTATCGCCATATCGCTGTAGCCGCTGAAGTCGAAATACATCTGCAGCGTGTATGCGAGCATTACGACAATGCAGGTGCTGCTGTTGAGCGCAGTCCAGTCTCCGCCGGATGCGAGGGAGTATCCCATTGTGACGGAGTAGGCGAGATTGTCCGCAAGCAGAACCTTTTTTGCAAGGCCCATCGAGAACATATATATGCCGCGTGAAAAATTCTCAAAGTTAAACTGCTTGCGTGACTCATCCTGAAGCTGCGGCACAAGCTCGTCATGCGTGACTATGGGGCCTGCGATAAGCTGCGGGAAAAATGTCACGAAGCATGCGTAGTCGAGAAGCGAGCAGTCTCCCACCTCGCCGTTAAAAGCGTCTATCACAAACGAGACCTGCTGGAAGGTGAAAAAGCTGATGCCGAGCGGGAGGAGAATGTTGCGCAGAGTCCAGCTTGACTTAAACACGGAGTTGACCGTCTCGGCGAAGAAATCGTAGTATTTAAAGTAAAATAATATTCCCAGGTTTAATATCACGGCGGCGAGCTTTGCGATTTTGCGCTTTTTCTCATCCATCAGCACGACGGACAGGCGATAGAAGCCGTAGTTTACAAGCACGCTGGATATTATCAGGATTAAATACTTCGGTGTATTCGAGCCGTAGAACCACAGTGACATTCCCAGCAGGAATAAAAGCGCCGTCTTTCTCAGCTTGAAATGATTGAGGGCAAAATAGCCGATAAGACACAGCGGCAAAAAGCCCAGAATAAAAATATACGAATTAAAAAGCATGGATTGAATACCCTCCGTGCCGGTACATCATGAGATTTATATATCGCCGGATATCATTTTATTTGACATCAAACCAAGTTATTATACTACATCTCCCCGCAGTACTCAATGGAAATTGTGTTAATACTGCGTTCAGACTGATTTGAGCTTGCCGTACTGTAAAAAGAGAAACAGCCCAAAATCAGGCTGTTTCTCTTTTATAATTAAATTAAATTAATTTTAATGCGTCTTGATCCGGATGCTTAGTTTGACGGATCTACCCAATCCGGATTAATTTTGCCGTCAGAAAAACGCTTCCCTATCGTTATTTCATACTGAATCAGCCACGTAGGCTCTGTTTGCCGCTCATGAGACCATTCATCCTCTTCGATAATAACATCAGGGAGATTGGGATTGCCCCAGAGGGTATAATCGACCTCGCTGTCTTTAGCAAAGTCTTTTGCGATGTAGCCTTCAAGAGAATCGTTCTTGACGTAGTAGCAGGTACCGAGATCCGCAAGCACGGTAAACTCGGTATTCTTCATAACCCATACCGGGTCGGAAACGCCGTCACCGGCTTCACGAAGCCAGGGATTGTCAAAAACGTGGGTATCGGGTGCTGTGTAGCAGGTCCAGGACTGATACTCGTCATCACCGTCGAACCGGAGGAAACGTGTCTCGATCTCGCCTTCAACACCGTTTACTTTTACCTTTGTGAACTCATCGCCGCGCTCGACAACTTCGACTGCAGCGTCCTGTTCGAGCATTTCCGAGAAAATTTCAACGCGCTCGATCCAAACCTTTGCCTTGCCGGAAACCGGGAAAAGGGTGAGCCATCTTGCATCTGCAAATCCCTCAACACCATTTGCGGATTTAACCTTGACATAGTCGCCTGAGCTGTCCAACAGTTCAAGGGTTTGCCCATTAGTAGCATAGTCAAGGCAAAGCGGAGCTTCCGGGATGATGACCGTTGCGCTTTCTGCCTCACTGCCGTCTGCAAAGCACTGTGCAAAGCCGCAGGAGCAGATCATTACAAGGCATAAAACAAATGCTGCAAATCTTTTCATGTTTTCCTCCTTTTTTGTTATATTATCCAGGTTTTTTACTGCATTCATCTGCTTACAATCAGTATAAATGACGGTCAGATAAAAGTCAAGACAAACGTGGCTCTTTGTCATTATAAATATATTGACAAGAGCTTCAGATCGTGTCATGAGCATCGCTTTAACTGCTCCGCATTTTTCTCCTGCATACCCGGTATATTTTAAAATACCGGCAAATTATGAATTATCTGTTGACTTGTGCGGTGCGATGTGCTACTATCAGGCAAAATAAATATTGACGATTCATGTTATGCTAAAGAGGCGCGGGGTTTATCAGTACGTTTTGTTTCATATGTGACAGCATAGAAACGGAAAGGAAGCACCGCCGAAGATGTCTGTTTACTGTCAGGGGCAGGCTTCTGGGGTGTACCAGAACATGGTGCGCACTGTCACGGTAGTGGAGCGCTTTGCATAAGATTATTAAAATGCTAAAGTAACTTTATCGTGCCGCATATACATGTGCGGCGCGATTTTTATTTTTATTTAAAACCTTGAGGAGGTAATCGTATCATGTTTATTGGTACCGTATGGGCTATCGTCCCCCCGATTATCGCAATTGTTCTCGCCCTCATCACGAAAGAGGTCTACAGCTCTCTGTTTGCCGGCTGCCTTCTGGCCGCTGTTTTTCTCTCCGTTTCTCTGGTTCCGGAGGGGCTCAGCTTTGGCGCTGCCCTGGGCAATGTATCCTGGGGAACCTTTGAGCGTCTGTTTGCTTCCATGGCGGACAACATGGATCTGAACATTCTGATTTTTGACGTTCTTCTGGGCATGATCATCATTCTGCTGGCAAAGTCCGGTGCATCCAAGGCATACGGCGCCTGGGCAAGCAAGAGAATCAAGTCCAAGAGAGGCGCTATGCTCTCCACTACGGCTCTCGGCATTTTAATTTTCGTTGACGACTATTTCAACTGCCTGACCGTCGGCAACGTTATGCGTCCCATCACTGACAAGTACAAGGTCTCCCGCGCAAAGCTCGCCTATATCATTGACGCGACCGCAGCTCCTGTCTGCATTATGGCGCCGGTCTCCAGCTGGGCGGCAGCCGTCAGCAGCTACATTCCCGAGGGCTATGATATTAACGGCTTCCAGCTGTTCTGCTCCGCAATCCCCTATAACTTCTATGCAATTCTGACCCTCGTTATGGTCTTCTTCACAAGCCTTCTTCTCATTGATTTCGGCAAGATGAAGACTCACGAGATAAACGCTGCGAACGGTGATCTGTTCACCTCCGGCGCTGAGGAGTTCAAGGGCATGGAGGAATCCGCACAGGAGGGCAGCGACAAGGGCCGCGTGTCCGACCTGATCATTCCTATCATCGTGCTGATCGTAACCGCCGTATTCGCAATGATTCTCACCGGTTATCAGAGCGGCGCGGACAACATCATCGATGCGTTCGCCAACTGCTCTGCAAGCCTTGCTCTCGTATTTGCAACCTTTATCACTGTTATCGTAATGGCTCTCCTCTACATCCCCAGAAAGATCGTCACCGCACGCGAATACATGAACAGCCTGGTAGAGGGCTTCAAGGTCATGATCCCCGCCATCACGGTCCTGATTTTCGCCTGGACTCTGAAGGGTCTTGTTGATCAGCTTAATATCGCCAACTTCGTGCAGAGCATTTTTGACAGCAACTCCTCCGTAAGCATTTTCCTGCCGCTGATCGTTTTCCTGATCGCCTGCGTTCTCGGCTTCTCCACCGGTACGTCCTGGGGCACAATGGGCATTCTCATTCCTATCATCGTTCCGATGTGCTCAAGCATGCCGACCATTATGACCATCTGCATTTCCGCTTCCATGGCAGGCGCTGTCTGCGGCGACCACATCTCCCCCATTTCCGACACGACAATCATGTCCTCCGCCGGTGCACAGTCCAACCACATCAACCACGTGGAAACTCAGATGCAGTATGCAATTCCGGTTATCGTCGTGTCTGCCGTCAGCTACGTAATCGCCGGTATTGTTAAGAGCTGGTACATTGCACTGCCTATCGCAATAGTTCTGATGCTGGCCGTTATTCTTGCGCTCTACGCAATTTCCAAGAAAAAGGCTGCAAACTAAGGCATGAAAAAAATCTGCGTTCCCTACATCGATCAAACCGGCGGCGGCGCTTTCACGGGCTGTGAGAGCGTCACTGCCGTGATGTTCCTTCAATATCTCGGCTGCAAACTCTCCATCTACGATTTCATTGATAATTATCTTGAAAAAGAGGATTTTATCGAGAAGGACGGCGTTTTATACGGGCCGAATCCCTATGAAAAGTTCGTGGGCAATCCCTATAAAGAGGATGCCATGGGCTGCTACGCTCCTGTCATTCAAAAAGCAATGCAGGAAATTCTTGGGGATAAATATCTGGTGCTCGATGAAACCGGGCGGGATCTCCCGTATCTTATTCGCACGTATATCGATAATGATATGCCCGTCGCGCTCTGGGCGACCATTGATTTGCGCGATATCATCATAGGCCCCTCATGGAAGCTCACCGGCAGCGGCGAGGATTTCACCTGGCTTTCCAATGAGCACTGCATGCTTCTTGTAGGCTATGATGAGGAACATTATATATTTAACGACCCCTGGAACAACAACGGCGTCATTGCCTATGACAAAGCAACGGTAGAAGATCGCTTCGTCAAGCAGCACAAGCAGGCAGTAAGCGTCGTAAAATTATAAGTTCTAATAATATACGCGCGGAAGAGCAAATTTTCTCCTCCGCGCGTATTTTTTGCGTTTTTATTTATTTTATTCAAAATATGCTTTGAGCCTCCCTGTTTATTTTCAGGGAGGCTCATGTTTATATCACATGATAATGGCCTGCTTCGGGCAGACAGAGGCGCAGGTGCCGCAGCCTATGCAGTCATCATAATTGCATTTCCAGGTCTTTGCGGCGCGGTCTACCTCGAGTGCACTCTGGGGGCATTTCTTTGCGCAGAGAGTGCAGCAGACGCACTTGCTGGAATCGCACACGGGCTTGCCGTCATCACGCGGCGTGACTGCGACTGCCGGAGCCGCAGCTTCCGCCTTCTCCTCTTTTGCAGGAGTCGCTGCAGGGGCAGCTTCGGCCGGGGCCGGAGCGGCGGGCTTGGCAGCAGGCTTTTTAGCCGGGCGGATATGCGTGCCGGTGACGATAAGATCCTCTTCTTTTGTGGCTATCATATGATAGTCGCCGGTGAGCTCTATCGCCTTCGTGCTGCAGAAATCCGCGCAGGTGCCGCAGAAGGTGCAGGAGCCGAGATTGAAGGTCAGCGTGATCTTGTCGCCCTCTTCGACCTTTTCTATCGTGCGGGTTATTGCCGTGCCGGCGCATACGCGCTCACACATGCCGCAGCCTATGCACTTCTCGGCGTCATATGCGATTCTGCCGCGGTATCTCGGGGCAGCCTCACGGGGAACAGCAGGGTACATGGCGCAGCTCGGCTTTGAGAAGAGCTGGCCGATGGCCTCTCTTACAAACGGGAAATCCATTACTTCTGCCCCCTTTTCTCTTTGAGTATCTTTGTGGCGAGTGCAAGCCCGTCTATGACCGCTTCGGGCTTCGGTGCGCATCCGGCAATGTCAACATCGACGTGCACATACTTGCTCAGCGGGCCTGCGACAGAGTAGCTGCCCTTGAACACATTGCCCGACTGCGGGCATGAGCCCATGGTGACTATGCACTTCGGTTCCGGTACCTGCGATATTGCGCGCAGGACGCGGGGCAGGGACTGCTTTGTCACGGGGCCGGTGACAACGACTATATCGGCGTGACGGGGAGAGCCGACCAGCTTGAAGCCGAGACGCTCCGCATCATAGCGGGGAGTGAGAACACTCACCAGCTCAATGTCACAGCCGTTGCAGGAGCCGGCGTTGATATGGAACAGCCACGGCGAGCTTGCCGTGCTCTCTTCAATTAGCTTTTTGAACATTTTCGCCCCTCCTTACAGACCGTACCATGCCAGTACAAGGCTCACGAGAGCAAAGCCCGTAACTGTGGTCCAGTAATACTTAAATACCTGTTCGATCTTGAGACGCGCGGTTATTGCATGGACAAGCGACACGACAACTGCAACGATCACAACGCTTATTGCGAACACTATGATTGCGTCAACGGCGATAATACCGGTGCCGACGCCGCCGAGGAAGAGTGCAGTAAAGAGGCTTGTCATCGTAAGGATTTTTATGCCGTGGGAGAGCTTGTAGACTGCAAGAGGTGCGCCGCTGTACTCTGCCAGAACACCTTCGCAGATTTCAGTCTCCGCTTCGGCAGTGTCGAAGGGGTGGCTGCCCGTCTCACCGGGGATTATGAGCAGGAAGGCAATTGCAGCGGGTATAAGACTTGCGTGGGTGATGAGGCTGCCGTTTTCAAGCTGATATGCCGCGATATTCGTAAACGAGAATGTCACAAAATCGCCGCCCACGACCTTACCGATTGCCAGCAGCACCAGCACGAGCGGCAGCTCGCAGGAGATAACCGTGACCATCTCACGGCTCAGGCCTATTCCGGCGTAGGGGGAGCCTGACGCCGCGCCGCCGAGCATCACGGACATTGCCGGGATGAGCAGCAGATAGAGTATGACGATGATATCAGCCATGCCGGAAAACGCCGCCCAGCCGTATATCGGGATGAACAGCTGCAGCACGACGAGCGCCGCCAGACCTACGATGGGAGCTGCGAGATACATCGTCTTGGATGCCGCTGCGGGGAGTATCGTCTCCTTGCCGCAGAGCTTGAAGAAATCATAGAAGGGCTGAAGAATCGGGGGGCCGACACGCTTCTGCATTCTCGCCACGAGCTTGCGGTCAATGCCGCACAGCAGCAGTCCGACAACAAAGCAGAACAGGAAGCCGGGGAAAATCAGGACGTATCCGAGATACATCAGAGCAGTTGTAAATATACTCATGCTTCCCACCTCCTTAAAGAACTATCTGGATAAACACTATCGCCAGCGCCAGCGCAACCATCGCCCAGAGTGCGTAGTCATTGACAACGCCGCTGTGCAGATTGTGCATGAAGTCGAAATAGTGCTGCCAATTATGCTTGAAGCCCCAGAAGAGGTCACTGCCGCCGACCTGGGAATACTCGCTCTTCTCGCCGCCGAAGAACATGTCATATTTGCTCTCTACGAGCTCGCCCTTGGCCTCGCTCACGCAGTCATATCTGCCGGAGAGTGCTGCAATGGTAATACCCAGCAGTGCGATGCACAGGAGAAGCAGCCAAGATATCGGGCTCCAGTAGCCGACCTGCGAGAAGGACACGACGGATACGCTCGGTATATTCTCGCCCATGACGGATGCCGCGTAACCGGTGCCGAGCATGCTGTCTATGTACTGCACCACGCTGAATGCTGCACGTGCTGCAGGCTCGGTGATGTATCTGGTGACCATGCTGGGGAAGAGGCCTGTGAGGACACACAGCACGGCGAAGATGCTCATTGCGATTATCATGCTGGGCTTTGCGTCTTTAACATTGGCATATTTCACCGGCAGCTGGCCGAAGAACACGGACTGACTGACCTTTACAAAGGACGCGAGCGTCAGTATTGACGTTATAAGCGCGATCACGGTCACGAGCAGGAAGCCGATATTGCCGGTCTCTGCCGCCTTTTCATATGTGGCCTGATAGATCATCCACTTGGAGGCAAAGCCGTTGAACGGGGGCAGGCCGCTGATGGAGAACGCGCCCACGAGGAACAGACCCGTTGTCCACGGCATTTTCTTTGAAAGTCCGCCCAGCTCGTCAAGATTCGTGGTGCCGGTTTCATAGAGCACGGCACCCGCGGCAAGGAACAGCAGGCCCTTGAAGAGCGTGTGGTTCATCGCGTGATAGAGACCCGCGGAGAAGCCAAGGCCGGTGCAAAGGCCGATAGCAGTCAGGACGTAGCCGATCTGCGAGATACTGTGGAAAGCAAGCAGGCGCTTGAAGTCATGCTGTGCCAAAGCCATAGTTACGCACACGAACATACTCACCGAGCCCACGAATACGAGCAGGAACTGGAAGGAGCCGAGCTCCATCGTCTGGAACAGGAAATATGTGAGTCTGATTATGCCGTAGATACCGGACTTTGTGAGCACGCCGGAAATCAGCACGGAGATAGATGCCGGAGCTGCACCGTGTGCGTCCGCAGCGAGCGGGTGGAAGGGGACGATAAATGCCTTAGTCGAGAAGCCCACGTACAAAAGTGCGAAGGCTAGCTTTGTGGAGTTATTGAGATTGCCCGGGATAAGTGCGGACAGCTGCGCAAAGTTGAGGGTATGCACCTGCGCATAGAGCATGATTATACCGACCAGTATGCAGGTTGAACCCATGCAGCCGATTACCAGGTACTTGAACGCAGCCTCAAGTGCACCATGTGCGCTGTTCCTGAAGGCTGTCAGCGCAACTGCGGCAAAGGTGAGTATCTCGATCATGATAAACATGTTGAAGATATCGCCCGTGAGCACGAGACCCAGAACACCGCCGGAGAGCATGAGGAAGAGCGTGTAGTACTCGGGCACGTTGTCATCGCGATCCATGTACTGCAGAGAGTACACACAGGAGACAAATACCGCCACACCTATAAGCAGCGCGAAGAACAGGCTCAGCGCGTCAACCTCCAGCGCAATGCCGATGGCGTAGCCGCCAGCCATGCTGCGCGAGCCCATCCAGTAGGTGATTATCTCACCGCTGAAGAACACGGGCTTTACGAGGGATATCAGGCAGGCAAGCGATATCGACACTGCGAGAAATGCGACAGTGTTTCTGAATATCTTGTTTCTGCCGAACATGACGATGAAAAACGCGCCCAGAAACAGGACCATTACTGCGTAGACCGGGAAGTGATGATAATCGAAAAAGCTCATCCTCTCAGCCTCCTTATCTCGCGCGTGTCTACCGTGCCGTAGCTCTCCTCAATCTTCATGACAAGGGCGAGGGACATTGCGGTCACGCACGCGCCGATGACTATACTCGTCAGCGTCAGTGCCTGCGGGATGGGGTCAACGAAGTAGCTGGCCTGGGTCAGCTCGCCCGCAGTGTAGATAGGTGCAGTGCCTCCGGGATTGAAGCCGATGGAGATTATGAGCAGGTTCACGCCGTAGTCGGCGATGCCGAGACCGATAACGGTCTTTACGAGGTTATATTTTGTGATAATAGTGTAGAAACCGAGGGCAATGAGGAAGAAGGAAGCGATATAGTTAAAAGTTATCATATTCTGCACCTCATTTCTTGTTGTCCACGTCTTTTGCTGCAAGCAGTCCGAGCATGGACAGGCTCAATACGCCGACACCGCACAGCACGTTCAGACCGACCGCCTCATCCATCCATGCTATCGTGCCGGAGGAGATAAGATCGCCGATATTGCCGTTAGTGTATGCGATATTCTGGCAGAACTGTGCACCGGCAACCACGCCCAGCATTGCAATGCAGATGTAAAGCGTGACCGCGAGGCCCTCTGTACGGCGCAGCAGACTGATGTTGAGTGCGCGGCAGGTTGTCTCGTAGCCGTGGCCGAGATACATGAGTATCACAACTGCGGTCATAAGCACACCGCCCTGGAAACCGCCGCCCGGGGAGATATGGCCGTGGAGGATGATGTAGAACACGTACACCAGTGTCAGCGGGAGAACCATGTCACAGCCGCAGCGCTGAATAACGCGCTTGATGACTATATTATTATCATTTTTCATCTCCGCTCTCCTCCTTTTTCTTTTCTTTTACGCCGTTGTAGATAATTACCGTTGTACCGGCGACGGCAGTAATAAGAATAAATGCCTCGCCCATTGTGTCGTAGCCGCGGAAGTCAAAGACTATGGAGGTTACATCGTTTACCGAGTGCGTCAGCTCAAGGTTCTGCTGCACGATGGCGGCGGCAGCACCGTCGGCGACGGAGTCATCATAGCTTGACGGATCCTGCTGCAGCTCGTATACAGACGGATCGGCGAGCGTGCCGTCGTAGGTCGGGTCCATCCTGCCCATGGTTATGCCGGCATATACTCCGGCAAACAGGAAGACGCCGAGGGACAGCCAGGTGAGAAACTTCTTCATTTGTCGTCGCCTCCCTTAATTTTCTTGAGAGTGACAATAAAGATCAGTGGGCTGAGTGCCGCGCCGACTGCAGCCTCGGATATTGCGACGTCGGGAGCATGCAGCAGCAGGAACTCCGCCGCGGCAAATACGCCCGTCACGCCCAGTGCAATAACGGAGCTGAGCAGCTTCTTACAGGAGCAGGCGATAATGGCGGACACAACTATGCCCACGACTGTCAGGACGTTGAGAATTACCAGCAGATTACTCATCGAAATCCCTCCTGTAGTCATCAGTTTCCATTTTCTTATCCGGGCGGATGCCGTGCAGATATGCGCCCTTTGCAATTGCATGCGCGCCCACGGGGTTCGTTACGAGAATGAGCACCGCGATAAGGGCGATCTTAACTGCAGTAGAGGGGCTGCCCATGATGAAAATTGCGTACAGCAGGCTGCCGAGCGTCACGCCTATAACGCCCATGGTGGCGATGCATGTGCTTGCCTGCATACGGCAGTAGGTGTCCGGCATCTTGAGAATGCCGATGGTGCCTGCCAGCGCGAAGAATACGCCGACGGCCAGAAGCACGTCAATTATTATCCTCATCGTCATGGTAGACCCACCTCCCTCTGTCAAGATATCTGCCGACGAGCATTGTATTAATAATGCCGAGCATTGCGGTGATTATTGCGATGTCAAGATATATGCCTCTGCCGGAGAAGAGTGAGAAGAGCATCATTGCGCAGGCCATGCATATATCCATTGCGTCCGCGGCGACCATGCGGTCCGCGGCGTGGGGGCCCTTTGCGAGTCTGTACAGATTCATTATCGCGAGTACCCCGAATATAACTGCGAATACAAGCAGATCTGTCATGACCAAATCCTCCTCAGCCATTTTTCCATTGTACCCTTGATGATCTCGCCGGCCTCTTCGCCGTCGGCGGTGACATCAATCCAATGGATGTAGTACCAGGTTTTCCCGTCCTGCTCGGCAATGTCCATTGTCATTGTGCCGGGCGTGAGGGTAATGCAGTTTGCAAGCTGCGCCTGTGCGTAGTCGCCCTGGATATCTACCGGGATTTTGACAATTCCGGGGTTGACCTTGCGGCAGCCGCCGTAGCAGCGCTTTGCCATATCCCAGTTTGCCTTTATAAGCTCCCAGAGGAAGATAACGCAGTTGTAAAACAATCCGAGGATGAGCTTTGCGGGGTTGAAGAATCTGAACGCCTTTTCATGGATAAAGAATCTTGCGGAGAACAGTGCAACCGCAAGGCTGACTATAACTCCCGCGATGAGCTCCTGCGAGGATGCGCTCCATGTGAGCAGTATCCAGAAGCCGAAGCAGAGAACAAATGTGCTGAAAACAGCGGATAAGCTCGTTTTATGCAAGAGATAACCTCTCCTTTCGTGCCGGCCATGAGCTTTAATCTCAAGGCCCGTATTATAATCCGTGCGGATGTATTGCTTTATTATTTTTTTGCTATTCCACTTTGAGACTGTCCACAAAGAACTCGCGTCCCCGTGTCATGCGAAGCGCTGTGCTCTCGCATTGCGGGCAGCAAGCGCGGCGTCTCTCGACGGCACCCCTGTATCCGCAGTCCAGGCACTCGAATTCCGATTCCGGCGTCTGCGTGATTATCTTGGCGCCCTCCGCCGGACTGCCCTTCGCGGCATATGGGAAAAACTCCCTCAGGCACTCCGGCACAACTCCGGAGTATTCGCCGACGCTCAGCCTGATTTCAAGCACGCGGGTAAAGCCCTGCTTTTTCGCCTCGGAATTTACAATCTCAATGATGCTTTTTGCAACGGCAAGCTCGTGCATGAGCCTTACCTGTCAAGGCAGCTGAAGCAGGGGTCGATGCTGGCAATGATAAGTCCTGCATCGGCCACGGTGTTGCCGCGGAGCATAAACGGAATAGTCGGGGTGTTCTTGTAGCTTGGGACGTGGATGCTGACGCGGTGGTTGTTAAATCCGCCGTCGCCCACGACCATATGGATAAGCTGTCCGCGCGGTGCCTCATGGCGGGTGACTGCAACACCCGGCTTGATCTTTACGAGCTTGTTGCCGAGATTTATCGGGCCGTCCGGCAGCTTGTTGAGCGCCTGCTCGATAATCTTGATGCTCTCGTAGCACTCAAGCGCACGCACAACAACACGCGCAAACACGTCGCCGCTGTCCACCGTGGGAATGTCAAAGTCAAAGTCCTCATAGGAGCTGTAGGGCGCGTCCTTGCGTACGTCTATCTTCACTCCTGAGGCTCTCGCATGCGGGCCGACAGCACCCATACGCAGTGCATCCTCACGCGGCAGTACGCCGACGCCCTTGGTGCGCAGTGCGATGGTCTTGTCATTGAGGCATATGTCGACGATTCTGTCAGTCGGTCCCTTGAGCTTTTCAAGGCCTGCAAGTATCTCCGCCTTCAAGCCGTCGTCAATGTCGCGGCGCGCGCCGCCTATTGTGACCATGCCGTAGTTTACGCGGTTGCCGCTGAGCTTCTCCAGCAGATCCATGATGATCTCGCGCACGTCCCATATGTGCATGAACAGACTGTCGTGCCCGATGATGTGGCAGGCAATGCCCATCCACAGGAAATGCGAGTGAAGTCTCTCAAGCTCCGCCGTGATTACACGGATATATTCTCCGCGCTTGGGCACCTCTATACCGTTTATGGCCTCTACCGCCATTGCGTAGGTAAATGCGTGTGAGTGTGAGCAGATGCCGCATACGCGCTCTACCAGCACCAGCGTCTGTATGGCGTTGCGCTCCGTCGTGAGCTTCTCAATGCCTCTGTGGTTGTAGCCGATAAAGACCTCCGCATCCCGGATAAGCTCACCCTCGGTGATAAGTCTGGCGTGTATCGGCTCCTCCAGTGCGGGATGGTACGGGCCGATAGGTACAATATAGCTCATACTTTCTCTCCCTCCTGCCTGATGTTTTTCTCGACCAGCTCCTTGAGCGGAGTGACCATAATCTGACCCTTGCCCTGAGTTTCAAGCATATCCTCCGGCAGGAAAAGACGCTTTGAAACGTCAAGCCCCTCGAAGGTCAGGCCGAATATCTCGTTGAGCTCTCTCTCCGGCCATTCCGCCGCCGTGTCGTAAACCGGTGCAATAGACGGCAGCTCAGTTTCACCAACAACATGATAGGACTCAACCATGGGATCGACCGCATAGTCGTAGGCCACGTCCATTCGTCCCTCCGTGTCAATGAAGGCATGAATCATCACCAGATAGCGCCCGTCCTTGCGCATCCTCTCCGCAGTAGGAATGATCTGATCCTTTGAGATGTCGATTCTCCTGTATTCCTGCATTCGTTTCACCTCTCGTGTAAAAATGGATTATTCGCGATTTTTATAAGCCAGTAATTATATGAAAAACCGGTTCCCCGGAGTTTTCGCATATTTTAATATAATTTTTTATCCGCTCTCTGTGGGCGCTTCAGCAGATTCTCGGCAGCTGGGCGCCGGTCAGCTTCTGGAGTATGCGTTTTCCGCCGAAGGCCGTGTCCATTACCACTTTGCCCTTGTATTCTCCGGTGACGCGGCCGATTATCGCCGCATCATGCCCGTACTCGTTTGCCTGCATTGCTTTGAGCACCCGCTCCGCCACATCGGCTGATACTACTGCAAGCAGCTTGCCCTCGTTGGCGCAGTACAGCGGGTCGAGCCCCAGCATGTCGCAGGCTGCCCGTACTCCCGGCGTTACGGGGACACGGTCCTCATCGAGCTCTATGCCGAAGTCCATGCCCTCCGCAAACTCGTTGAGAGTTGTTGCAACACCGCCCCTTGTCGGGTCACGCAGTACGCGCACGGCATCTCCCCCGGCGGAAAGTATCGCCTCGCAGAGTGTATTTAACGGTGCGCAGTCGGATTTAAGCTCTCCCTGCATCATGCCGCTTCTTGCCAGCATCACCGCCGTGCCGTGATCCCCTGCCGTGCCCGAGAGGATCACCGCGTCCCCCGGTCTTATCGCCTTGGGGGTCAGCCCCGGATATTTAAGAAATCCGATGCCCGCAGTATTAATATATATCTTGTCGCCGCGCCCGCGGTCCACAACCTTGGTGTCGCCCGTCACTATCTCAACGCCGGCCTTCTCTGCCGCCGCGCGCATCGACTCGATTATCCGGGCCAGATCCTCGGTTTTGAAGCCCTCTTCTATTATAAATGAGCAGCTCAGATATTTCGGCACCGCGCCGCACATCGAGACATCGTTCACCGTCCCGCAGACAGAGAGCTTGCCTATATCCCCGCCGGGGAAAAATATCGGGTCGACAACAAAGCTGTCGGTTGAGAACACGAGCTTCTCCGCACCGTCCAATATTGCGCCGTCGCCCAGCTCGCTCAGTGCGGGGTTGCTCATTGCGGGGACTATCATGCTTTCTATCAGCCGCGCGGTCTTCTTTCCGCCGCTGCCGTAATCGAGTGTGATTATTTCGTCCATTTTTTTGCCCGTTTTATATATTATTTTATATCTGCCGGTATTTGTACGCTGCGGCACATGCACCCTCCGAGGAGACCATGCAGGGTCCGACCGGGTCCTCCGGTGTGCAGACCTTTCCGAACAGCGGGCAGCCCTCCGGTGAAAGTCTGCCGCATATGACTTCTCCGCAGCGGCAGGCCGTGACTGCGGGCTTTGCAGGGGGAGTTACCGAAAAGCGCTTTTCCGCATCATATTCGGCAAGCTCAGCTCTCAGTCCCAATCCGCTGCTGTCTATCTCTCCGAGGCCACGCCAGATATCACGCCGCGGTTCAAAGCATTCGTTCAATACGCGCATCGCAATCGTGTTTCCCTCCTGCGATACCGCGCGGGTATATTCGTTTTCAAGCGCCGGGGTTTTGCGTGCAATCTGGCAGAGCAGCTTATACACGGCATAGAGTATATCCTCCGGCTCAAAGCCTGCTATGACCGCAGGGAGCTTATATTCTTCCGGCAGATACTTAAAGCCCTGCGCGCCTATAATCGTTGCCACATGTCCCGGGCATATGAAGCCCTGCACATTGAAGCCGTCCTGTGCGATAAGCGTGCGCAGCGCAGGCTCCACCGTTTTCAGCATTGACCACACGGAGAAGTTTTTTAAGCCTCTCTCCCGCGCCGTCAGTATCGCAGCGGCAGTTCCCGGGGCGGTTGTCTCAAAGCCGACGCCTAAAAATACTATCTCTTTATCGGGATTTTGCGCCGCAAGCTCCACGGCATCAACCGGGGAATATACGATTTCGACTTTTGCACCGAGCGCGCGCCTTTTCTGCAGGCTGTCTCCCCTTGTGCTTCCGGGGACCCGCAGCATGTCGCCGTAGCTGGTGATTATAATCTCCGGGCGCATCGCAAGCTCCAGCACGGAATCTATGACCTCCGGCGGCGTTACGCACACCGGGCAGCCCGGGCCGCTGAGCAGCTTCACGTTCTCCGGCAGGACAGAGCGCAGTCCGGATCGCGCAATGGCCATGGTATGTGTGCCGCAGACCTCCATCAGTCTTGTCTCCTGCGGCAGCTTCTCCGCTATCGCACGTATGCGGCGGATAAGCTCAGAGGTGTCCGAGCGCATCGGCAACCTCCTCCCAGCTTTCGAGATCCTCCAGAGCCTGCTGCTCGCCGAGGCGCTCTATCGCAAAGCCGGCGTGAACAATGACATATTCGCCTATCTTCGGCTCCGGTATGAAATCCACACGCAGCTCCCTGCGCATGCCCATTGCCTCGCCCACGGCCTTATTACCGTCTATCTCCACAAGCTTCAAAGGAATAGCAAGACACATTTTTCTCTACTCCGGCACGTTAAATTAAATAATATTAAATAACTTGTGCCGTCTCCGTTTATTTTTTATTTTTATCAATAATCGCCTGTGCCGCCATCAGCTGGCCGAGAGATAAGCCCTCATCGTTCGTTGAGACGCGGCTGTGATGAAAGACCTCAAAGCCCTCGCGCTCCAGTCTTTTCGGCAGGCGCTGCATTATGTACATATTCTGAAAGCTGCCGCCGGAGAGCACTACCCGGTTAAATCCCGTCTGCTCTCTTACAAAAGCACATTGACGTGCAGCCATCTCAATGAGCGTATTCATAAAGCCCGCGGCAATCTCTCCGCACGCTCTCCCCGCATCGCGCTCACGCACTATCTCGCGTATCATCTCACGCCAGTCGAAGCGCAGCGGCTCAGCCTCGAAATTTATCGTGTATATATTATCCGACGATTCGTCTGCCGCCGCTTCCAGCAGCACTGCGCCCTGTCCCTCGTATGAGCAGTGCGTTTTTATCCCGAGTATCGCCGCCACACCATCGAACAGGCGTCCCATTCCGGAGGAATACGGGCAGTTAAGCCCCGCCTTCAAGACACTGCCGAGCATTTCGGCATTCTCAATGTCAGAGACGTCACAGCCGGACTCGCTCAAAAGTGCATACGCCACGCGGCAGCTATCTTTAACGGCTCTGTCCCCGCCGATAAGCGTAATGGGCCTTATACTCCCGCGGCGTTCAACGCTCTCATATCCGCCGGTGAAGCACTCGCCGCCCCATATCGTACCGTCCGTACCGTAGCCGGTGCCGTCCCACACAAGGCCGATCACATCTCCGCTCAGGGCGTTGTCAGCCATGCAGGCCGCCATGTGCGCGTGGTGATGCTGTATCGGGATAAGCTGCAGCCCTTCACGTGCCGCACGCTCCCTGGCGTATTCCGTAGACATATAGTCCGGATGCATATCGCAGGCTATTGCCGTAGGTTTAATATCAAAAAGCCGCTCAAAATGTGCAATCTGCAGCTCATAATTTTCAAGTGTTTCGTAATTTTTCAGATCGCCTATATACTGTGCCGGGAATATATATTCATTCTTCGAAAGGCAAAAGCTCGCCTTCTGCTCAGCTCCGCAGGCAAGTATCTGCGAGTGGCAGCTCTCCAGCTTCACCGGGAACGGCACATATCCGCGCGATCTGCGCGCCGGATATTCTTTCGAGTCCAGCACCCAGCACAATGAATCGTCGCATCGTGTCTGAATATCCCGGTTGTGCAGCAGAAAGCCGTCCGCAATTCCGTACAGCTTCTCGAGTGCCTCGCCGTTTTTATACATTATCGGCGTATCGGAGAGGTTGGCAGAGGTCATTATCAGCACATCTATATCATTGCCGAAGATGAGATAGTGCAGCGGAGTGTACGGCAGCATTACGCCGATCCGCCCGTTTTCGCTTATATGCCCAAGTGCCGCATGCTCTCTTTTCTTCAAAAGCACAATCGGCCGGCGAAAGCCCGTCAATACCCGTTCCTCGTCCGCGTCCGCCTCGCAAATTTTACGCGCCGTGTCAACATCTCGGCACATCACGGCAAACGGCTTCTCGTCCCTCTGCTTGCGGTGCCTGAGTTCAATCGCTGCAGCCGGGTCATCGGCTCTGCAGGCCAGATGTATTCCGCCGAGGCCTTTTATTGCGACGATTTTCCCGCTTTTTAAATACTCTCTCGCATTTTCAATTGCATCTCCTGCAAGCTTGTTTCCCTCACTGTCAAGGAAAAACACATGCGGGCCGCACACCGGGCAGCAGTCCGGCTGGGCATGGTATCTGCGGTTATTTATATCGTGGTACTCCCGCTCGCAGTCCGGGCACATCGGGAACGCGCCCATTGAGGTCTTTGCCCTGTCGTACGGCACGTCCTTTATAATAGTAAAGCGAGGACCGCAGTTGGTGCAGTTTATAAAGGGATAGCGATATCTCCTGTCGTGCGGGTCGTTGAGCTCCCTCAGGCAGTCATCACATATGCAGATGTCCGGCGAGATAAGAGTGTTGCGCTGCTTCTCGCGGCGGCTTGTCTTTATCTCAAAGCCGGTGAAATTTTTAAGCTCGCCGGAATACTCGCTCTCGATTTTCTCTATCAGCGCAAGCTTCGGTGCTCTCTCGGGCAGAGCCTCAACAAATCGCTCCAGCGCCGCCCGCTCGCCCTCCAGCTCCAGTTCCACACCGGAGGAGGTGTTTTTTATATAGCCGCTCAAGGCATATTCCCCGACCAGCCTGTGTATAAACGGACGAAAGCCGACGCCCTGTACTATACCGTGTATTTTAAGACTCAGTCTCTCCACAGCCGCTTCTCCGTTTTTAATATTTAGATAGTTAATTTATTATCAGGCCTATTATATATGCTGCACCCTCTCGGCGCAAGCTTTTTTTAAAACAAAGTTGACGAAACTACTCCCCCACTTTTATCATTTTCATTATAGGTCAGCCGTTTCTTCAATGCAAGTTAAGTAAATTTATTAACACTCTTTTTGCACAAAAGATGCAATCTGCACAAAAAAGAGTCACTTTTTAGGCGGTATATCACAAAAATATTGCGTCATGTTAATTTGTACATATTGACATACATCACGGGATATACAGGCAGCAATTTCATGCGGTTTTACATAGGGGTATGTATAAAGCAGCCGCTGTCGATATGGCGGCAGCGGGTGTAAATTCTGATGCTGTTTAATTTGTTCTTTCTTCTCGCTCACGGTGTTCCGTAGAGCAGCTCGAAGCTCTCATAGTGGTCGCCGGTGTAGTATATCAACCCGTCGTTTGAGTACACTATTCGCTCCGCACCGCGTGAGGATGCACCGAGAGTATTTATGTCGCACTCTGTCCATACGCGGCCGTCCGCGTCAGGCAGCTGTCCCTCGTAATTTCCGAAACGGCTGCCGCCGATACACTTGTCGGGGCAATATTTTTCGACACTGCCGCCGCTCCAGCCTGCGGCCTCGGCCTCACTCTTTGTGATATAGTTGCTTGGCAGATGTCCGTAGGTGTGTATATACAGCGCCACATCGTCCTTCTGGTCGTAGCTGCCGTCTTCGTCAATCGTGGCCTCGCTCTCTGTCGCCGCACTTGATGTTTCATCCGGCAAAGCAGCGTCTGTTGAGGCTTCCGAGGCTGAATCCGCAGCTTCTGCGGTTTCCTCCGGCAGTGATGCCGCATCGCTGTACGTCTCCTCCTGAGATGAAGGCAGCGCCGTATCGAGATCCTGCGGGAACAGCAAATCGCTCCCGAACAGCAATCCCAGTGCCACCGCCACAATCAGCAGCCGCAGCAGATATTTAGTAGATCTTTTCATTGTTCTATACTCTCCTTGTGGGGTGATACTCATTTCTTTAAGCATCATATCACGGAACATCACCGTTGTCTATCGAAAATGCGGTGCCCGGATTCGTGAAAATTCTTACCAGTTGCGAAATATTATTAAAGAATATAGCAGTTACTTGATATCTGCAGATAAATTTCCCGAAGAGGGAAAAAAGTTCTTGACTTTAGATAAATGCTGTGCTATTCTATATAAGCTAAGTAAATATCGCGGGGTAGAGCAGTTGGTAGCTCGTCGGGCTCATAACCCGGAGGTCGTTGGTTCAAATCCTTCCCCCGCAACCACCAAGATCCTGAGATCATTAGATTTCAGG
>CAVAPH010000009.1:0-37413 GCA_963590455.1 bacterium
TTTCTGCCACTTGTGCTTTACATAAGATTGTGTTAAAATATCATTTATGTGTTATGATTGCCATGGGGGTTATGCGCAATGTCCGTTTGGAATGCAATAATATTGGGGCTGGTGCAGGGAATAACCGAGTTCCTGCCTGTTTCGAGCTCCGGACATCTTTCTATATTGAACAACCTTTTTGATCTCACTTCGACATCTGACGGGCACATGCTCTTTGACGTGTTGATGCACCTCGGAACTCTTGCAGCTATATTTGTCTGTTACTGGCAGGATATAGTGCAGATGTTCTACGAGGTGATTTCTCTTGTGAATCTTGGGCCGCTCGCAGGGCAGCGGCAGAGACATTATCCGGGGGCACGTCTTTTTATCATGATTGTCTTCGCAACATTGCCGCTTGTGCTCATACTTCCGATACACAGCATGCTAGAGTCGCTCTATTATCAGAACGTTTTCATCGGCATAGCCCTTGTATTAACAGGCTGCATGCTTTATGTTTCGGATAAGATGAAGCCTGGCACAAAAACAATAGGCAACATGACCATAACCGATGCGCTTATAATCGGGCTTTGCCAATGCGTCGCTACAATTCCTGGACTCTCGCGGTCCGGAACCACGATTACAGCAGGTATTGCAACGGGGCTTGACCGCAATTTTGCCGTAAAATTTTCATTTCTTCTCTCTATTCCGGCCGTCCTGGGCGCAAATATAGTCAGCCTGGTTGATGCTTTCAAAGAGGGCGTGAGCCTTGCCAATGTTCCGGCTTATCTTGTCGGAATGGTTGTCGCAATGCTCTCCGGTATAGGTGCGATAAGCCTTTTGAAAAAGATTACCTCAAAGGGTAAATTCGGCGGATTTGCATACTATTGCTGGGTTATGGGCGTGCTCTCTATCATACTCACCATGATATTCTGACATACACACATTGCTCGTTTTTAATTTATTTTAATATATTTACGATTTTTGAGGCTGCCGATGCCGAGCTTGCTTGGCACAGGTATGGAGGATCTTAATTTAATGGCAACAAGTAAAAAAGCTGGCTCTTCTGCGAAGAAGAGCACAAGCACAAAGAAATCGAGTACTTCACGCAAAGCATCCACACAGGTCACTCCACCCGCACCGCCTTCGCCACCTATAAGGCGAGAGGTTGCCGCGGTCGTGTTTCTGTTTCTGGCTGTGTTTGTGGTTATCAGTCACTATAATACCGATGGAAAATTTATAGTCTTTTTTGCAAAGCTGATACAGGGATTAATTGGCTGGGGATTCTGGCTCAGCGTGCCGGCATTTCTGATGGCGGCCGTAATACTTGGCTTCCATAAGGGACAGCCGGTTGTACTTCGCGTTTGCTCTGCGCTGATGGTTCCTGTAATGGTTGCTGCGCTCGGAAATTTGTTCTACTATGACCAAGCGGTGGACACTTCCGATATTCAGCTTCTCGTCGGTCAATTGTTTGAGCAGGGACAGAATATGAAGAGCGGCGGCGTTATTGGCGGATTGATTGCAATCGGGCTTGAAAATGCATTCAGCCTTTACGGTGCAGTACTCATTCTGGCGGTGTTACTGATATTCTTCCTGTTTAAGGCGTTCAACGGCAGTATTCTCAAAGCTTTCGGAAAAGCACGCGAGCGTGCTTCTGTAAAATACGACCCGTCAATGTATCAAAAAGCTGCACCGGCTAAGGATGACTACAACGAGATTGAGGAAGTTGTTGAGCCGCTTGAGGTTGGTACGACGTGTACACGCAGCTCACGTCCGGCAAAAGCTCCCGTAAAAATTGAGCGTATACAGCGTTCACAGGTCATGCCGGAAATATCCCTTGAAGACGATGATGTTGGAATGAACGATGCGCCTTCAAAGACAAAGCGTGCGTCTTCGGCTGTCAATGAGAGTGATAAAAAGCCGCATACGGAAAAACTCGAAAAAACCTCAGCGCCTGTCGCAAAACCTGTGGCAGAAGAGAAATCGGATAGTTCTATAGTACAGCCTGCAAAGAAGCGCCATGCGACAATTATACGTGAGCCTGCATTTACGGATGAATCTGACGGCGAAGCAGAAGCACGCGCAGCAGGTGTAGACGTGGATGAGCTTCGCAGCACTGTCGAGGAGATAATGCATCCTGCAGCACTCCAAACTACAGAGAATAAGGATGAAACAAAGAAAAAAGCAAGCCGTGCTGAGATCAACAAAGAGGCCAAGTCTGTTGAAATGAGTGTGGCGAGGGCAGATGCAGATAATACTGCCGATTATGAATTTCCGCCGGTCGATTTGCTGCGGGCAGGTACGGCATCCACGGTTGATGCGGGTGATGAGGTACGTGTCAACAGAGATCGTCTCGAAGTTGCGCTTCACAGCTTCGGCATCAATTCGTCTATAGTCGGAGTGACACGCGGACCTACTGTTACGCGCTTTGATATTGAGCTGGAACAGGGTGTAAAACTCGCCAGAGTGACAAATCTTGCGGGAGATCTTGCACTTGCGCTCGGCGTTATCAATGTGCGTATTGCACCGATACCTGATAAGATTTCAACCGTCGGTATTGAGGTGCCGAATAAAATTGTCAGCACCGTTTATCTCAGAGATATTATAGAATCGCCGAAGTTTATAAATGCGAAATCTAAGCTCAGCTTTGCACTCGGCAAGGATATAGGCGGCGACTGTGTTGTGGGCAATATTGCAAAGCTCCCGCACATGCTTATCGCCGGCACCACCGGCTCCGGTAAGTCGGTGTGTATGAATTCGCTTATACTAAGCCTTTTGTACAAGTCAAGACCAGACGAAGTGCGGCTTATAATGATCGACCCAAAGATGGTTGAACTGGGCGTGTACAACGGCATCCCGCATCTATATGTGCCCGTTGTTACAGACCCGAAAAAGGCTGCCGGTGCGCTGCAATGGTCTGTTGTGGAAATGCTCAAACGTTATCGCCTGTTTTCAGAAATCGGTGTGCGCGATTTGGAGAGCTATAATAAGCACTGTGAAGCGAATGGGGAACAGACAATGCCGCGCGTTGTTATTGTTATCGATGAGCTTGCCGACCTTATGCTTGTCGCCTCGAAGGAGGTTGAAGAGAGCATTTGCCGTGTGGCTCAGATGGGACGTGCTGCCGGTATGCATCTTGTTATAGCAACACAGCGCCCTTCAGCGGATGTCATTACAGGACTTATGAAAGCAAATATTCCTTCACGCATTGCTTTTGCCGTATCGTCCTCACTTGAAAGCCGTATTATCCTTGACCAGACCGGTGCAGAAAAACTTGTCGGTATGGGCGATATGCTGTTTTCACCTGTTGGCTGCGGAAAGCCGACGCGCATTCAGGGCGCATTTGTCTCCGATGAGGAACGTGAAGACGTTATACAGTTCATAAAAGAGAATGCCTCCGGCGTCCAGCAGAACAGCGAGATTGAAGAATACATGAACAAAGCTGCAGAGGAAAAAGGACAGTCTGACGGCGGCAAGGCATCATCCAAGGAAGAGAGCACCGGCGGATACGATGAGATGCTTCCCCAGGCGGTTGAGGCAATACTTGAAACCAAGTCCTGCTCTGTCTCAATGCTGCAGCGCCGCGTAAAGCTTGGTTACTCCCGCGCTGCGAGAATTGTGGACCAGATGGAGGAGCTTGGCGTTGTAGGCCCGTATGAGGGAGCAAAGCCCAGAAAGGTACTTGTTGATTATCAGGGCTGGAAGGCAATTCAGGTTCAGCTCGGAATGGCAAGTGAAGATGAGCTGGCTTTAGCTGCCGGAATGAGCAGCAGTGCAGATGCCGATGCAGGCAGTTATGATGACTAATACTTAAAGGGGCGTGCAAGCGCCCCTTTGGAGTATCAAAAGCATAAGATGAGGAAATAGCAATATGAATTATTTTTGCCCCAATATGAGCCTTAAGGATGTAAATGCCATGAGCATGCTCGGCCTTGCACATATCGGAGACGGTGTGTATGAGCTGCTGACCCGTACTATGCTGTGCCGGCAGGGACACAGTGCTGCTGGAACACTGCATCGTCTGACTGTGTCTTACGTTAATGCACCGGCGCAGGCGAGGGCAGTTCAGAAGATTTTGCCGGTTCTGAGTGAAAGTGAGCTTGCAGTATATAAGCGCGGGCGCAATGCAAAAGTTAATTCTGTTCCGCAGAAAGCCACGGAAGGGGAGTACCACGCCGCAACCGGCTTGGAGGCGCTCTTCGGATGGCTGTATCTTCAGGGACTGATCGAACGTATTGACGAGCTCTTTTCTATGATTATGGAGGATAACAATGCCACTTGATGCCGTGACGATAGGCGCACTTACAAGGGAGCTTAACGATAGAATTGCCGGCGGGAAAATAGACAAAGTGCAGCAGCCTGAGAGAGACATGCTCATTGTTTCTCTGCGTGCGAAAGGCGAAAACCTTCGTCTCCTAATGGCAGCCGGGACAGGTAATGCACACGTACACATAACTTCAGGCAGCTTTGAAAATCCGGCTGAACCGCCGATGTTCTGCATGCTGATGCGCAAGCATCTCATAGGTGCACGTATAATTTCCGTTGAACAGCCAGAGCTTGAGCGCATGATTATCATCACGCTCGATACACATGACGAGCTTGGCTATAACTCTGAAAAAAAGCTGGTAATAGAGCTGATAGGCCGCAGCTCAAATGTAATACTGGTTGGTGATGACGGGCGTATTATAGACTGCATGCGCCGCATGGATTTTGCAGGTGATGCGTTGCGCCGTCTTTTACCGGGTATGATATATCGCTTGCCGCCGGAGCAAAATAAGCTTTCATTTTTTGAGTGCGGCTCAGAAATGCGAAAAAATGCAATTCTCAATTTTGATTCTGACGTACCGACCGACAAAGCATTGATGAATTGCTTTTCCGGCTTGTCTCCGTTGGTGGCTCGTGAGCTTGCATATCGCAGCGGAAATGATCTGGTCAATCTCGTAGATGCAGCTGATGCACTTGCTGAAACTGTCACAGCAGGCGAGACCGAGCCATGGATGATAAGTATAGATGGTGCTCCGCGTGATTTTAGCTTTATGGCAATCCATCAGTACGGCTCTTCGGCGCAGCTTGAACGTTTTGGCTGCTTTTCCGAGATGCTCGACGCGTTATATCTCGCGCGTGATAGAGCCGAGCAGCAGCGCCGCCGCAGTCATGATCTAACAAAAACAGTAAGAACAATTCGCGACAGGCAAAGCCGTAAGCTCGCAGCCCAGCATGAAGAGCTCAAGCGTACCGAGGGGCGCGAAGAAATCCGCCATCAGGCGGAGCTTGTCACGGCAAATATATATCGACTCAAGCGTGGAGACAGAAGCTTTGAGTGTGAGGATTACTACCAGCCGGACTGCCCAAAGATTATTATTCCACTTGATCCCTTGAAAACACCGCAACAGAACTCGGCGGCATTATTCAAAGAATATAATAAGCTAAAAGCAGCACAGCAGCATCTGTCCGTTCTCATTGAGGAAGGGGAACGTCAGCTTGATTATCTCAACAGCGTCATTGATGAGCTGGAACGCGCCGAATCCGACCGTGATGTTTCTGATATCAGGAGAGAACTTATCGATACAGGATATATTCGTCGTGTACGCGGCGGAAAGCCGGAGCGCGTCAAAGCTCAGGCTCCGTTAAAATTTGTCTCTGACGATGATTTTGAAATTCTTGTAGGCCGCAGTAATGCACAAAACGATGAGCTGACCACGAAGCTTGCAAGAAGAACAGATATCTGGCTGCACACGCAAAAGGTGCACGGCAGTCATGTAATTATACGCTGTGACGGACTTGAGCCTACTGAACGGACAATTGAGCAGGCGGCAATTTTGGCAGCATACTATTCGCAGGGCCGGGGCGCCGGAAATATACCTGTAGATTACACCATGGTGAAAAACGTTCGCAAGCCATCCGGCTCACTCCCGGGAAAAGTAATCTACACCGAGTACAAAACTCTGATAATCCGCGCAGATGAAGCTTTAGTCGAGCGGTTGAGGAGAAAGTAATAAAAATATCCTTGAGATGCTTAAATTCAAAAACATTTCGACCGGTCTCCTTTGTTCTTACATCGGAAACCGGTCGAAATATTTTTTCGTTTTATTCTTTTATTACTCCGGGAGTTTGCTGACGTCTATCCATTCGAGGGCGTTGGAGTATTTATAGAGCTCCTCAAGATTCAGTTCTATTGCACTGCTTGCACTGCCGACGGCAGGGAAGACAGTTTCGAAGCGCTGCAGACTGACATCGAGGTACACAGGAATGCCGTCATTTATACCGAATGGGCAAACGCCACCGACCGGATGACCTACAAGCTCAAGCACCTCATCTGCAGAGAGCATCTTGGCCTTAAAATGAAACTTATCCTTAAATTTGTGATTGTCTATTCTCGCATCACCTGCGGCAAGTATAAGCATGCAACCGCTTTCAGTCTTAAAGGAAAGAGTTTTGGCGATTCTTGCACCGTCGACTCCGAGCGCCTGTGCGGCGAGCTCGACTGTTGCAGATGAGACGTCAAATTCTCTTACTCTGTCTTCCATACCGAGCGCCCGAAAATACGCCCGTCCTTTTTCTATTGACATTCTATTCCTCCGAGCGGCCTAAACCGCATTATATTTTTATTAAAATCTATTATCTGCGTCCACCGCCGCCGCCGGAAAAACCACCGCCGCCGCGACCGCTTCCGCCTCCGAAACCGCCTGAACGTCCGCCGCCAAAGCCGCTGCTGTGTCCACCGCCGCCATGGCCGCTGCCGCCGCCAAAACCTCCGAAGTTACCGAAGTCACCACGATTGGGATTAGGATTAGGGCGGTTGTCAAATCCGGCTCTCGGTCCGTCGAATCCGCCGTTTCTGCGATTGCCATTCCAATCGGGAGGAGGCGGATTATTTCTGCGTCTACGGTTGCTGAAAGCCGAACCGAAAAGCAGTGCCCATGGAAGCCAAGAGCCGCCGTTGCCTCCGTATCTGCGCCTGTTGTTTCCACTGCCGAAAATAATAATGAGTACAACAACGATTATTCCTATGATAATAATGCTTCTCACCCCACTGCCTAAGCCTCCTGAATAAGAGTTTGATTTTGGCTGATATACGTAGCCACTGCTGCTATTGCTGCCGTTAGAATATGAATCGGTGTCAGTACTCTGCTGTTCCGAGTTGACCACATTGCTGGAGTATTTAGTGTCATACCATTTGAGCAAAGCATTAAAAAGCGATGTAACTGCATCGTCATATTTCGCGGCGTCAAATTTATCCCAGAAATATTCATCAAGCAGATTGTCAACCTCAGTGCTGCTGAGATCAGAATTCAAACCGAGACCGTAAGCAAGCCATGCTTTGTTTTCCTGCACAGCCAGAAGAAGCAGCATACCGTTATTATCGCTTTGTGAGCCGACACCCCAGTCGTTAAAGAGCTGATAGGCATACTCATCGCAATTCATTCCGTCCAGGTAATCAACTGTGACAACAACGATTTGCGCCCACTGACACTGAGTTTCAAGCGCACCGTTATAATTTATTATCTCCTGCTCCGTGGAGTTGTCGAGCACATTTGCATAATCGGCAACATAGAAACTGTCGCTTTGTGACACTACAGCAAAGGCAGGGGAGAGCACAGAGAGGCAAATTATCAAAGCGGCAAGATATGAAATTAGCTTTTTGTTTTTCATGTTATGCGAAATATTCAGGCGTATCAACATTGCACAGCTTAACGAACAAATTTGCCGGGAAGCCAAGAGAATTTATGTAAGTCCTGACACTTT
Source organism: bacterium (assembly GCA_963590455.1). Lineage (GTDB taxonomy): Bacteria > Bacillota > Clostridia > Oscillospirales > Oscillospiraceae > Limivicinus. Next base: position 7,723 of record CAVAPH010000009.1, read on the forward strand.
CGTTATACCCTGCACTGCTGATTACTCGCTGTGCATTTGTTATTGTATCTTTGTATGCATCTATACCTTCTGAATCGCGTGAGCTTAGCTCTACACTATCTAAATCATTATAGATTGATGTTAATGCGGTGCAAAGGTCATCATACAGAGAATATATGGACGAAATCTCGTTATGCATGGTGGATAAACTGGATTTCAAGTCTCCGGAAGCATACGAAAGATTGCTGCAGTCAATATCATATCTTGACGCAACTGCCACAATCCCGTCAGCAGCGCCGCAAATGTTGCCGAGCTGGCTGTATATGCATGTGTGGTTATATCCGTCGTATTCAACGCCGTCATAGAAACCGTCCGTAATTTTCTGCGTCTCTTTTCCGAGCTTAACACCTGCGGAAAGGAGCGTAGATGCAACAATCATTATTATTGCCAGTATAACGGCAACAACAGGATTTTTCAGTGCTTTCATGTGTCCTCCATGCTTAATGTGAGCGGCATCATTTCTGCGATCGCTAATCAGCCGTTCATCTCAAGCAGCTTCTGCTTAAGCTCACCCTCAATACGATTGAGCTCGGCTTCTGCCTGAGCACGTCCGGCGCGGCCGGCATCCTGTATCTGACGCACCTCATCGAGGGTTGCAATAAGCTCCTGATTGGTTTTCTTGAGTGTCTCTATATCCACAATACCACGCTCCGATTCCTTGGCAACGTTTACACTGCCCTGATGCAGAGCCTGTGCATTCTGCATGAGAAGAGCATTAGTTGTATCCGTAACCTCACGCTGTGCCTTCATTGCCTGTTCAGAATGATACATGGAAAGGCCGAGAACCATCTGGTTTTTCCACAGCGGAATTGTGTTGACTATAGAAGAGCGGATCTTCTCGACCATAAGGCTGTCATTGTTCTGGATGAGACGGATCTGGGGCGCCATCTGGACAGAGATCTGACGCGTGAGCTCAAGATCGTGAATCTTCTTCTCAAAGCGGCCAATGAGATTTGCAAAGTCATTTGCAGCCTGTGCGTCCTCGGGAAGACCGGTCTCTTGGGCGTGCTGCACGTATTTGGGAAGTTCCTCTTCACGAAGCTGGGCAATCTTGAGCTTACCGGCAAGAATGTACATCGTCAGTTCTTTCATATACTCCTGGTTCTTGTCGTACATCTTGTCCATCATACTGATGTCCTTCATCAGCGTGACTTCGTGCTTTTCGAGGGCTTCGACGATCTTATCGACATTGACCTCAGCCTTGTCAAACTGTGCTTTCATAGAGGCGATGTCGTTCGTAGCCTTCTTAAAGAGACCGAGAAAACCTTTTTTCTCTTCCTGTGTGAAATTGAGCCCCTGCAGCTCGACCACGAGATCACCGAGCATATCGCCGACCTGACCGAGATCCTTGGTGCGCACGGTTCCGAGTGCGGCATCAGAGAATTCAGATATATTCTTCTGGGCAGCGGCACCGTAATTCATAATCTGCTCGGTGTTGGTGACATCTATTTTTGAAGAAAAGTCGTTGACGGCAGCCTTTTCTGCCTCGGACAGGGCGCTGAGATCGGGCTTCTCGGAATGAACTTCGACGGGTTCTGCTGCGGGAGTTTCCTGCACGGCAGGCGCTTCCTCAACTGCAGACTGCGTTGCGGCAGCTGCGTTGGGTTCAAGTGTAAGAGTGGGGATGAAGCTGTTCTGTTCGCTCATGATGGGGTTTCCTTTCTGTTATTTATTGGGCTTGCGCTGCCTGCTGTGAGTCAGCCTTTACATCAAAATCCTTGCCGCCGGAAAGCCCTTCTCTGGCAAGCATGGAGTTCATAACGTCTATATCTGTTTCTATATCAAGTGCCTGATTTGCAAACAATGAGTCAAGCCGTTTCTTATATGCCTCAATAGCAGTGTCGAGCATTTCATTTATGCTGTTCATGCTTTTATCGAGGTTTTCACCCTCAATTCCCTGAGAGCTCATGCGATCGTAGGCGTTGAGAAGCTTGATCGTTGTCGGAATATAATAATTCAGAAACTTCTTTATCTGGGGAATATCTGAAGGGTCGGATATGGCATCCTGCGTAATTTTATCTGTAATGCGCATGATTTCGTTAATCTTGCCGCGCACTACCGGATCTTTAATGGACGCATACAGACGGCCCATTTCAGACAAGGCCTTATTGCCCTCTTCAAGCACGGGGTCAATTTCCGGCCCGTAGCTTTTCTTGAGGGGAGACGCCTTTGCTGCGGCTTCAGCCCGCGCTTTTTCTTCGGCTGCCTCTTTGTCAAGTATGGCCCTATCTTTTTTATCTCCGATTCTTTTGATGATGAAAGCAACAAGGAAGCTCGCAATAAAAGCTGTAATCAGCGCCCATAGCTCTTGAAGAGGCAGAATGAGAGCCATTGCAATCCACGTAAAAGCAAATCCGTATATATGACCGACGCGCCTGCGTCTGAAACTGTTTTTAGCCAAAAGCATAACCCCCCGATTATTCTTATGCACATTTTATCTCGAAATAATCTTTACGTCAATATTGCAATTATATTATTTAATGTAGTATAATAACTTGAATAATTATTTTGCAAGGTGATTTTTAGATGATTAAGGTTGCACCGTCGATTCTGTCTGCAGATTTTGCAAATCTTGGGTCAGAAGTTGAGAATATAAAAAACGGCGGGGCCGACTATGCCCATGTTGATGTTATGGACGGAATTTTTGTACCTAACATTTCTCTCGGTATACCTGTACTGAAATCTCTGCGTAAGGCAACAGATATTTTTCTTGATGTCCATCTTATGATTGACAGACCGCTGCGCTATATTGAGCAGTTCTGCGCTGCCGGTGCGGATCTTGTTAATGTTCATGTTGAAGCTGATACGCAGGAAAATACGCTCCTTGCAATTGAAAAGGCACATGCCCTTGGCAAGAAAGCTGCTGTTACGATTAAGCCCAAAACTCCGGCCGAGGCTGTGCTGCCTTTTTTGGAACAAGTTGAGCTCGTGCTCGTCATGACAGTGGAGCCCGGGTTCGGTGGCCAGAGCTTTATGTACGATCAGCTCGATAAGATTGCGAAGCTTCGCTCCTACATAGACGCGCGCAAGCCCGATTGTGAGCTTGAAGCGGACGGCGGAATAAATGCTGAAACGGCGAAGCTTGCAAAAGAGGCCGGCTGCAATGTCCTTGTTGCAGGCAGCGCGGTTTTTAATAAACCAGACAGAGCTGCAGCCATTGCTGCAATCAGAAACGCCTGATAATTTTAATCCGGAGAAAGAAAACATGTCATTTTTCCCTGCATCGCTCGAAAACCTGATAGATAAATTTGCATCTCTGCCCGGAATAGGGAGGAAAAGTGCTCAGCGGCTTGCTTTTTATATGCTCGCTCTGCCGGATGAAGAAGCCAATGCCTTTGCCGATGCAATTAAAACTGCAAAATCCAATGTACACTGCTGCAAGGTATGCCAGAACCTTACAGAGGGCGAAGTGTGCCAGATATGTGCGAGCGACAGGAGAGACAAGTCCACAATTTGTGTTGTTTCTGAGCCGCGTGACGTGCTGAGTATTGAGCGCGGCAGGGAGTATAACGGCACATATCACGTCCTGCACGGGGTCCTGTCTCCGATGAGTCATGTTGGCCCGGATGATATACGCATAAAAGAGCTTCTGGTGCGTGCTGCAGAACCGGAGGTAGAGGAAGTTATCATGGCGACTAACCCTGATACGGAAGGGGAGGCCACTGCCATGTATATTTCAAGGCTGCTAAAGCCTTTTGGCGTCAAAGTAACTCGTCTGGCTTACGGAATTCCCGTCGGCTCAAATCTTGAGTTTGCGGATGATGCTACGCTTAATCGTGCCATGGAAGGCAGGACAGAAATGTAGTTTGCAGGTGTTCCGCGCTTAACACCTGTTTAGGTTTACTATTTCCTTATAGCTTCGCAATAACATCGCACACAAACGGCGGGGCAAATGCTGCCGCTACAGAATAAAAATTAAACAGAAATGGAGATCTTATGGTATCAAAACTTAAAATTATTCCCCTTGGCGGACTCGGTGAAATCGGCAAGAACATGACTGCATTTGAATGCGGCACAGATATCATCGTGGTTGACTGCGGCATGGGCTTTCCGGATGAGGACATGTACGGCATTGACATTGTTTTGCCTGACATTAGTTATCTCAAGGCCAATGCAGACAGAATTCGCGGCATTATACTGACGCATGGTCATGAAGACCATATTGGTGCTGTGCCTTATGTTCTGCGTGAGCTGGACGTGCCTATATACACAACACCGCTCACGGCTGCACTTGTTGAGTTGAAGCTCGAAGAGTTCGACCTGCTGTACAATACGCAGATTTTCACCAAGAAAGTCGGCTCTGTGTTCCGCCTCGGCTGCTTCACAATTGAATTTATTCACGTCAATCACAGTATTCCTGACTCTATCGCGCTCGCTATCGGCACGCCTCTCGGCACTGTTGTACACACCGGCGACTTTAAAATAGACGTCACTCCGATCTCTGGCAGCATGATAGATCTTGCCCGCTTTGGCCAGCTCGGCAACGAAGGTGTGCTTGCCATGCTCAGTGACTCTACAAACGCCGAGAAACCGGGACATTCAGATTCTGAACGCAAGGTCGGCGAAGGATTTGAGAAGCTCTTCCTCGGCTGCGACAAGCGCATAATTATCACTACATTTGCCTCTAACGTGCACAGGCTCCAGCAGATAATTAATATTGCGAATAAATACGGCCGCAAGGTCGGCATAACAGGGCGCAGTATGGAGAACATCCTCCGCGTCGCATCTGTTCTGTCTTATATGGATATCCCGGAAAATGTAATGATGGATATTGAGCACCTCAATAAGCTGCCAAAGGATAAGGTCGTTATTATCTCTACCGGCAGCCAGGGTGAGACGATGTCCGCACTCTACCGTATGGCATTTTCAGAGCATAAGCAAATATCCGTCGGTGCGGGCGACAGAGTTATAATCTCCGCTTCCGCAATACCCGGGAATGAGAACACGATAAGCCGCGTTATTGATGAGCTTTTCCATAAAGGCGCTGAGGTTATATACGATCGACACACTGACCTGCACGTTTCCGGCCACGCTTCACAGGAAGAGCACAAGCTTATGATAGGCCTTATAAAGCCGAAATTCTTTATTCCCGTTCACGGTGAGTACAGAATGCTTGTAAAGCATGCGGAGACCGCAAAGCTTATGGGCGTCAACCCCAAAAACATCGTCATTGCCGAGAACGGCAGCGTCATCGAAATAACTAAGAAAGCTATAAAATGCGATACATCTGTGCAGGCCGGCGCCGTACTTGTTGACGGCAGTGGAGTTGGCGAGGTAGGCAGTGTCGTTATGCGTGACAGACACCGTCTGGCTGAGGACGGTATGGTTGTTGTTGTCATGGCGTTCTCTTCTGATGACCACAAGATGCTGTCTGATCCGGAAATAGTTACCCGCGGCTTTATCTATGTCAAGCAGGCCGAGGAAATTATGGAGGAGCTCAAGCGCGTAACGCTTGAATCCGTTGCTGCATGTGAAGCCCAGCATATAACAGACTTTACATCTATTAAGAGCAAGGTTAAGACAAATATCTCCGGATATCTCTATAAAACTACTCGTCGCAGCCCGATGATTCTTCCGGTAATAACCGAGGTTTAAGCATAATACATGAATATACAGATATTTGGAAAGTCCAAATGCTTTGACACAAAAAAAGCCGAGCGCTATTTTAAAGAGCGTCGGATCAAATATCAGTTTGTCGATATTATAAAATATGGCATGAGCAGGGGAGAGCTAAACTCCGTTAAAAATGCCGTGGGCCTTGAGGCGATGATAAACACGGAGGATGAGGATTATCCGCTCATTCAATATCTCGCCTCAACCGAGGCCAAGCTTGACAAGCTCTTTGAAATACCGTATCTGATCAAAACCCCTGTGGTACGCAACGGAAAGCAGGCCACGGTCGGATATTGTCCTGAAGTGTGGAAAACCTGGGAATGATGGTTTTCCACACTATATTTTTTCGCTTTTTACTAATAAAACTCAACAACTGCGCCGATGGGCTTGAATTTAAATAAAATAAAAATGCTGCCGCATTGAGCGACAGCATGTAAATCTTATATACTTGCTATATATCGGACTTGTAGATCAGGCCTGAATGAGATTGAGAACGAGCGTAAGAATAACAAAGACGAGTGCGAACCACTTGGTCATCTTAGCAAGCTTTGCATCAAGCGTCTTAGCCTTGCCCTTGGAAAAGAAGGTTTCAGCACCACCGGAAATGGCACCGGAAAGGCCGGCGCTCTTACCACTCTGCATAAGCACGATAACGGTAACGGCAAGACCGGAGAGAACCTGAAGAATAGTGAAGATGATGGTAAGAGTAGACATATATTTCAATCCTTTCGATTTTTACAAAATAACAGCTTATATAATATAGCATAAGCTTCCGAACAATTCAAGCTTTTTTTCAGGTTTTAATAAAGTTCCGGTAAATATTATCAGGGGGCAGCAGTTTTGGTGTGTTTTCTGCCTACCATAAACGGCAGCCACCGATCGATTATATAAGTCGGAACAAGCAGTACAAGCGAAAGCGCAAATGTAAAGAGTATTGCAAAGGCATTTGACAGCAGAGTATTCGCAAGGATTGATGTATAAAATCCTGACGTAAATCGTGATAGAATCTTCTCTATAAAAGAAAATGCTTTCCCGTGAAGCGCAAAATAAATCAGAGTATTCTGCCCTACATAGCACATGTATCGGTTCGCCGGAATTGTTTTGCTGATGGAGACTGTCAGAAGGATGCCGAGTATCGGAGTGATATATACGGCACTGAAGCTGAACAGTGACAGCGGAACGTCAGTAAGATAGGGTATGTAAATGATAAGCGCGTATACAAAGAAAAATACTATGCGAAACAGGCGTGTGTTTGCGCGATCAAAATATACTTCCCAAGTTTCTTTGAACATATAGCCTACCGTCATATAGAACATTCCCTGAAAGAGATATTCCAGATGCCACGGCAATGCAGATGTTCCCCATGGAAAAATATTTGACGGCGTATATTTTGAATAGAGATGGTCCGCGATAAAAAGAACAAGGGAAATAATTATAAACAATAAACGACGCTTGCCATTTGATGGCTTACGCGAATACCATTCTATGAAAAAATAAAATGGTATAAATGCCATAAACAATGCAGCGACAAACCATATCTGATCACCCTGACCGCGTATCTGCAAAAAGTTCCAAAAGAGCTCATCCCAGATGCTTGAATGCTCACTGAATGAAACAACCTGCGATACGGCAATGTCCAGAATACTGAATATCAGCCATGGAAGGAGCAGCGTGCGAACCTTTTTCAGCATGAATTTTCCAACAGGCTGTCCCGCTCTGTGCGTATAACCGGCTACAAAGAAAAAACCGAGGACAAAAAAGGGGGAGAAGAAACATGCAAGCTCATCAGTGGTGCTCTCGATATGTTCGAGAATGACCGCCATTATAAATATATATTTAGATATATCAACCCATGTGATTCTGTTCATAAGGCTCCTTAGAAATGCGGTAAAGCGGATTTAATTATGTTTTCACTGTTCTTAATTATATATCACATACGGACGGATTTAGTCAATAGATGGGCGGCCATATTCGATGAACATAAGTAAAGCCACAGGAGCTGCGGTAAATGCAGTCTTGTGGCTTGTATAAACTCACTTTGAATACCTGGGGAGGATATCCATGATTTTCTCTATGCATCCTTCTTCACCGAGCTTCTCGGAGTCAAGACTAAGATCATATCCGGCAACATCCCGCCATTCCTCACCGGTGTAGTAGTGGTAATACGCGGCACGGCGCTTATCCTCAACGCGGATATGCTTTGCAATCTCACGCTCTGACCATGTCATAGAATATGATGCAACTCTTGCCATACGGCTTTCCAGCGGCGCATGAATGAATACACGCAGCAGATCATCTCTGTCCTCAAGCAGATAATTTGCGCAGCGACCGAGAATTATGCAGCTTTCTTCTTTGGCAAGCTCTTTTATAATCTTTGCCTGAAATGCGAACAGGTTAGCTGTTGAAATATAATCATCACTGTCCGGCGGAAGAATATCACCCGTGTAGACTTTTTCAGCAGCCGAAATCATCTCTTTAAATCCGATGCGCTCGTCAACCGCGCCGAAAAGCCGTTCATTAATGCCGCTTGTTTCAGATGCCTTGCGTAGAAGGTCACGGTCATAATACGGCACTCCCAGTGCATCAGACAGCTTCCTCGTAATGTTATGTCCGCCGCTGCCGGTTTCACGTGCAATTGTTATAACAAATTTACTCATGATTTCCGTCTCCTTATGCGCCGAGGTAGGCTTTTCGGACTCTGTCATCCTCTGCAAGCTGTGAAGCCTTGCCCAACATTGATATTTTACCGGTTTCAAGTACGTATGCGCGATCAGATACGGCCAGCGCCATTTTAGCATTCTGCTCTACAAGAAGTATGGTTATCCCGCTCTCGTGCAGCTGCTGGATTATAGCAAAGATTTCTTTGACAAGCAGGGGAGAGAGTCCCATAGAAGGCTCATCCATAAGCACAATTTTGGGGTCTGTCATCAATGCACGGCCCGTTGCAAGCATCTGCTGCTCGCCGCCTGAAAGCGTACCCGCAAGCTGCTTTCGGCGCTCTTTCAAGCGCGGAAAATGTTTGTATACAGTCTCAAGGTTTTCGTTTATCTTTGCAGAGTCTTTTATGATATATGCACCCATACGCAGGTTCTCTTCAACCGTCATGCGTGCAAAGACGTGTCTGCCTTCCGGCACATGTGCAAGGCCGAGCGAAATTATTTTGTCCGGAGATGTCTTCACCAGATTTTTTCCGTCCAATTCAATCGTACCGGAGGATACGGGAACAAGCCCGGATATTGCATGCAGCGTTGTTGTTTTGCCAGCACCGTTTGCACCGATGAGCGATACCAGTTCTCCCTGCTCCACGCTTATTGATATTCCCTTGATGGCGTGCACAGCGCCGTAAAATACATTCAGATCTTTTATTTCAAGCATATTCATCCTCCTCAGCTGCCGAGATATGCGGCAATTACCTTTGGATTGCGTGCAATTTCTTCGGGAAGTCCCGCAGCAATTGTCTGTCCGTAATCAATGACCTGAATACGCTGGCAAACATTCATGACCAATGACATATCATGCTCAATAAGAAGTATTGCGATGCCAAACTTGTCCCGAATTGTGTTAATGCACTCCAGAAGCTCTGCAGTTTCGGTGGGGTTCATACCGGCGGCAGGCTCGTCGAGCAGAAGTACCTTCATGTCTGTCGCAAGCGCACGTGCAATTTCAAGCTTGCGCTGGCGACCGTAGGGAAGGCCTGAGGCTTTTACATTTGCCACATCGTCAAGATGGCACATACTCAGAAGCTCCATTGCCTTTTCTGTTATTTCTTTTTCAGCTTTCCAAAACTTCGGAGTACGGAAACTCGCGTCAAAGAGATTATAATTAATATCCTTTGTGAATGCAGCCTTGACATTCTCCAGCACAGTCATCTCTTTGAAAAGTCTGATGTTCTGGAACGTTCTTGCCACACCGGCCGCAACAAACTGGTATGATTTTTTGCCGTTAAGAGGCACGCCGTTCAAAAGGACAGTTCCTTCGGTCGGAACATAAACGCCGGTCAACAGGTTAAAAACGGTAGTCTTACCGGCACCGTTCGGTCCGATTAAACCAATGAGCTCACCGGGATAGATTTTTATATTAAAATCATTTACTGCTTTTAATCCGCCGAAGCTTATGCCGAGCTTTCTCGTCTCCAATACAGGCATTTTTTCAGTTTCAGCCATGGATTTTAGCCTCCTTCCTCTCGGCCCTTGCAGCCGATCGTGCTGCATGAGCTGCCTTTATATCCGGGATAAGATTCTGCAGTGAAAATTCATAGCTGCCGAATATTCCTTTAGGACGGAACATGATGACGACTATAAGAACAAGTGCGTAGACAAGCATAGGGTACTCGAATATGCCGCTGATTGAGGCGGGAAGAGCTGCAACCCAGGCGCCGTTCTTTATCTCATAGTTCACAAGGAACATAATCACAGCTGCAACAATCGAACCGGTCATAGATCCCATGCCGCCGAGTACAACCATGACGACTACAAATGTAGAGTTTAGAATACCACTGTTCGTAAATGCAAACGAGGCAGTAGACAGCGTGGCGTTGGCGCATGCATACAGAGCACCGGCGATTCCGGCAAAGAATGCAGAGTAAGCGAATGTCAATACTTTATAGAATGACGTGTTAATTCCTGAAGCAGAGGCGGCAATCTCGTCATCACGAATCGCGCGGATCGCACGGCCGTATTTTGAACGTACAAACATGAACATCAGCGTAAGGCTTATAATAGTCACAATAATTGCCGCCCAGAGATACGTGACTTTGCCTTTGCTGCCAAATCCGAGACCGTTTTTATACAGCGACGCTGCGGCAGAGCCGAGAGAGAGACCATCCTGCCCACAGAACGGGAGGTTATTGATAAGATTAATAATAATCATACCGAAGCCAAGAGTAATTATAGCCAGATAGTCGCCTTTAAGACGCAGTGCCGGAATACCGAGAAGCAGACCGACTAATGCTGCAAGCAACCCGGCAGCAAGAATGCAGCCAAACATCACAAGGATAAAGGACGCGCCCTTCTGATCCTCAAAGACCTGTGCACGCTCACAGGCAAGACTGATTAGAGCTGCGGTATAAGCGCCTATTGCCATAAATCCGCAATGCCCAAGTGACAGCTGACCTAAAAATCCAAGAACAAGGTTAAGAGATGCAGCAAGGATTATAAGATAGCAGCATTGCCACAAGCAGGGGGCAAGAACAAGTTTGAAAGATCCGGTACTGCCGTAAGCATCGGTAATTATCTGAAAGACAGTAAAAAGAACAACTATAACTGCGGTGTTTAGAAAATAGCCGCGAGCGGTTTTGCTTTTCTTCATACCTTTTCACCTGCATTTCTGCCCATAATTCCGGCGGGCTTGATAATAAGGACGACAATCAAAATAAGAAACACAAAGGTATCTGCCATACTGGAGGATATATAGCTTGTGGTGAAGGATTCTACAAGACCGATAACTATTCCGCCGAGCATAGCCCCGGGAATAATACCGATGCCGCCAAGAACTGCGGATACAAAAGCTTTAAGTCCGAGGAGCGAGCCCATTGTGGTGTAAACCTTCGGATACTGCGCCATATACATCAATGCCGCAACAGCAGCAAGGCCGGAGCCGATTGCAAATGTAAGCAGTATGGTGCGGTTGACGTTGATCCCCATAAGTGTTGCAGCAGCTTTATCTTCCGAAACGCAGCGCATTGCACGCCCGAGACGAGTTTTCTGAGTAAACTCATAAAGAACAACCATTACGACTGCACTTATCAAGATGGTTATAATCGTAGTATATTCCATAGTAACCGTGCCTATAGTTATTCCGCCGGATGTGAATATCTGACTTGCAACTTTAGGGTTCGGGCCGATTGCCGGTATAGCCTGAGCAAGATTTTCAAGAAAAAGGCTCATTGCAATTGCTGTAATAAGTGCAGTCATAGGTGTGCCTTTTTTTCTGACCGGTCTGTAAGCTATAAGCTCTGTTGCCATACCGACAAGCACGCACACTACTATGCCCACTACAACTGCTGCCCATGCCGGGAGCCCGAGTGCAAGCGCCGCAGGGATTGCAAATATCATTGTATAACCGCCCACCATAATGAAATCACCGTGGGCAAAATTAATAAGCCTGATGATACCGTAGACCATCGTATAGCCCAACGCAATGAGTGCGTAGATACTGCCGAGCCTCAGCCCGACGATAAGAGTTTGAAAAAATGTACTCACACCTCAAACCTCACTTTGCTTTTGATTTCTATTTATGCAATGCCGTTACGGCACTGCGCGCAATAAAACGAAATAAGTTATAATTTATACAGAGCCGTAATATTACGGCTCTGTATTAAGATTAAACCGGGATTTAACGTGCTTTGATTATTCGGGAAGCTCGCTCACAACATCAAGAAGCTTGGATGTAACAGATGTGCCGTCAGAAACAAACTCGATGATTGCAGCGCCCTTGATAGGCGTACCGGTGGAGTCAAGAGAGAACGTACCGGTTACACATTCATAGACTGCAGAAGTATCGGCAAGTGCATCACGTACGGCAGAGGACTCAGCGGAGCCTGCAGCTTCGATCGCTGCTTTGTACATGTAAACACAGTCATATCCGGTAGCAGCAAATGCACTCGGGACAGAATCGTACTTGTCCTCGTATGCTTTAACAAAAGAGGAGACAATCTCGGATGTATCGGAAGGATCATAGTGGTTTGTCCAGATAACATTATTGAATGCAGTCAGATCAGCGCCCTCAACGACATAGTCGGGAGTGGTGTCATAACCGTCAGCACCCATAATAATACCGGTGTATCCGGCTGCACGAGCCTGAGGTACAACATAGGGGCCGATAACATCGTAGTAGAACGGTGCATATACGAAGTCAACGCCTGCATTTACCATTGCCGCAAACTGGTTGGTGTAATCCTGAACATCGAGAGAAGCGGTGGACTCTGCGTCAACTATCTCAATGCCGTATTTCTCAGCTGCAGCTGCAAATGAATCGTAAAGGCCTTTTGAATAAACATCAGCTGCGCAGTAGACAATGCCGACCTTTGTATAACCGGCCTGCTTTGCATATGCTGCAGCGATTGCACCCTGGAAGCTGTCTGCGTAGCATGCACGGAATACGTAGTCATCTTCGGTGGTGATCGAGTCGGCTGTTGCTGTCGGGGCGAGTAAGCAAACTTCCTCTTCATTTGCCGCATCTGTAATAGCGGATGTGCAGCCGGAGGTTGCGGAACCAATTATCAGACCAACACCCTGTGCAACAAGGGAGTTGAAAGCGTTGAGGCATTCGGTCGGGTCGCTCTGGTCATCGGTCTTGATAAGCTCTACCTGATGTCCAAGAATACCACCTGCTGCATTAATCTGCTCAACGGCAAGATCGGCACCGGTGACAATGCCATTGCCGTAAGCGGCAAGAGCACCGGTATTCGGTGAAATTACGCCGATAACAATCTTTTCGTCATCAGCTGTCTCGGTAGCAGTAGAGGCACTGTCAGATGAGTCTGATGAACTTGTACTGCCGCACGCTGTTAATGCAAACACCATAGATACAGCAAGCAGTAAACTGATCAAGGATTTTCTTTTCATTTTCGTTTCCTCCTTAATAACTTTCGCTTCCGTTTTCATTCAAGGAATCCCAATAAAATGAGAAAGGGCGCGAGACCTCTCTGTCTCGCGCCCTTGCGATGGTTGGATTATAGCATGTTTTGCACAAAAGTCAATGCTTCTATTTGGTGAAAATGCTCATGTCATCCATTAGTAAACGTAATGGATAGCCGGAGCCGGTTAGAAAATGAATTTAAGCATAAAAGGGGAGTACTAACAGTTGGTCGAATACGAAGATTATCGACGGCGATCGCTGCTGCGGCCGAAGATTGAAAGAACATAAAAAAGAAAGCGCAGGAAAGAGATTAGGGAAGTGAGGAGTGAGGCAAGGTATGTGCCGGCAGCTGCAGCCAGAACCTCTTGTGCGCCTGGAAGCTCTGCATCCGTGAGGACGCCGGCAGAGATAAGCATTTTCCCGGCGCGTCGGCTTGCATCCAATTCTACAGGGAGCGTTACAAGAGCAAACACAAAAGCGGCACCGTAGAGAATAACACCAAACATCGCTACGTGAAAGCCGAGGTCCGGTGATGATGTCCGTACCATTGTGTCAAGAATTATGCCGATGAGAACGAGCGGCATTGCAAGATTCCTCCCAATGTTTACGACAGGGACAAGAGCAGTGCGAATACGATACGGCAGCCAACCCTCGTATTTTTGCATAACGTGACCAATTTCGTGTGCAGCCACTGCGGACGATGCAACGGAACGATCACCGTAGGTTGAGGTGGAGAGGTTTACGACCGACTGGGCAGGGGCATAGTGGTCAGTTAGTGTTCCGGCGACGCGATCGACTGATATGTCATTGATGCCGTTCATGCGAAGAAGACGCACTGCGACGTCGTAACCTGTGAGCCCGCTGCAGCTTGGCACGCGACTGTACTTTGCGTAAGCATTTTTTACCTTTGCACTCGCAATACCTGAAATTATCATGCAAGCAAGCATGGCAATCAGATAAACAATGTAATTATTGATATAATACATGTCAATTCTCCTTTAATAGCTTTGATCCTAAATATATTTTAATTCTACCACGATTAAGCAATAATATCATTGACATTTCATTAAAAAAGCAGGCTTCTTCCAATCCGGTAGAAACCTGCTTTTACGCTGAGGCTGCTATTTAACAGCTGCTCAAAAAATTCAGTTTATTTTGCAAGAACTTTCTTGAGACGCGCGTATCTCGGGAGAGAATTTTCAAGCGGAAGCTTGGGCTCGCCCTGGATAAGCGGAAGAACATAATCAATAAACTCGTGCTTAAGGCCGTTCTCTGTCTCGTTAATCCACTCAAGAGGAACCTTCTTCTCATAGTTTGCAACATCGGAGAGAGGAACGAGCTTGCACTTGCAGGTGTACTTGCCGTCAACATACTCGCGCTCAAATGCGATCATCTGGCCCGTGATGCCATTCACTGCGGACTCAACTGCGGTCTTGCCTGCGGTATAGGCTTCATCAATATCGGTAAGAGAGGCAAGGTGAGCACCGCAGCGCTGAAGAAGGCTGAGCTCAATTCCGCGGACCTTTGCGCCGGTGTGAGCCTTGAGACGGTCTGCGAGCATGACTGCAAGTCCGCCGAGCTGTGCATGACCAAATCCATCAGTTGCGGAGGTCTTTGCCTCAGAGACGAAGCTGCCGTCTGCATAGTGGATGCCCTCGGAGACAGCAATAAGAACCTTGCCGTTCTTCTTGTAGATTGCATCGACATCACTCATGAATTTATCCATATCGAATACGGTCTCAGGCAGATAGATAAGATCCGGGCCGGAGCCGAATTCGGTTGCCAGTGCGGCACTTGCTGCAAGCCAGCCTGCATGACGTCCCATTATCTCAACAACGGTGATCATGCCGTTGTCATAGACTCTCGCGTCTTTGTTTATCTCCATGCAAGAGGTTGCAATGTATTTTGCAGCGCTTGCAAATCCGGGGCAGTGGTCGGTGCCGAACAGGTCATTATCTATCGTCTTAGGTACACCCATAACGCGGCATTCGTAACCGACAGACTCCATATAACGGCTGATCTTATTGCAGGTATCCATAGAGTCATTGCCGCCGTTATAGAAGAAATATCTCACGTTATACTTCTTGAATATTTCAAGAATACGTTTATAATCAGTATCGTCCTTTTCGGGATCTGCAATTTTATAACGGCAAGAGCCGAGCTCAGAGGACGGAGTGTTAAGAAGCAGCTTCAGTTCTGCAGGATCTTCTTCATCCATAACATACAGTTTGTCTTCCAGCACGCCCTTAATTCCGTGTGCTGCGCCATATACTTTTGTAATTTCTTCAGCGTCAAGCGCGGTTCTGATAACACCGTAGGCGCTGGCGTTAATAACTGCTGTCGGGCCGCCCGACTGTCCGAATATGCAGGCACCGATAAGCTTCTTGCTCATGTTTCTTAGTTCCTCCGTTATACACTAATTTTTTTCTTTTGTCTTTCTTTTGTTTATCTTGCGTATTGATTATATCCATATTTGAGGATATAATATAAATGAAATTTTGTAAATGTGCTAAATGTACAAAATTATCAAAAGTAAAGGGAGATAATTAAAAATGCCACTGGTAACAACCAAAGAAATGTTTGAGAAGGCTTACAAGGGCGGCTATGCCATCGGTGCTTTCAACGTCAACAACATGGAGATCGTCCAGGGTATTACTGAAGCTGCAAAGGAGTGCAATGCTCCTCTGATCCTTCAGGTTTCCAAGGGCGCACGCGCATATGCAAACCACACCTATCTTGTAAAGCTTGTTGAGGCTGCTATTATTGAGACCGGTCTGCCTATCGCACTCCATCTCGACCATGGCAGTGATTTTGAGCTGTGCAAGTCCTGCATTGACGGTGGATTCACTTCTGTTATGATTGATGCTTCCTCCAAGCCTTTTGAAGAAAATATAGCCGTCACCCGCAAGGTTGTTGAATATGCACATGACCACGGTGTCGTCGTTGAGGCTGAGCTTGGTACACTCGCAGGCATCGAAGATGAAGTCAAGGTTTCCTCTGAAGACAGCTCCTACACCAGACCTGAGGACGTACAGGAATTTGTTGAGCGTACCGGCTGCGACTCTCTTGCAATAGCCATTGGTACCTCCCACGGCGCATACAAGTTTAAGCCCGGCACGGATCCTCACCTCAGATTCGACATTCTTGAAGAAGTTGAGCGCAGACTTCCCGGTTTCCCGATAGTTCTGCATGGTTCTTCCTCTGTTCCTCAGGAGTTTGTAAAGATCATCAACGAGAATGGCGGCAACATGCCCGGCGCAATCGGTGTCCCCGAGGATCAGCTCCGTCAGGCAGCTTCCATGGCAGTCTGCAAGATTAATATCGACTCTGACCTTCGTCTTGCAATGACCGCAAGCATTCGCAAGTACTTCAACGAGCATCCTGATCATTTTGACCCGCGCCAGTATCTGGCTCCAGCACGCACTGCAATCAAGGATATGGTTAAGCACAAGATCGTTGACGTTCTCGGCTGCGACGGCAAAGCCTGATTTTTCAGCATTTAGTTTTTCTTTATAGCAACAGCAAATGACACCGCATAATACTTTCTCTGTATTGTGCGGTGTCGCAAAATACGGGAGGTGGAGTAAGATGCGTTTAAAAAGCAGCGACGCAAAGCATACCCGCAGTAGGGAAGCGGGCTCATATGATACGATCCTGGTAATCAGACTTATCATTGCCGCTGTAATTTTTGCTGTGTCCCTTATTGTGAATAAGCTGCCGAATTTCGTCAGTGTGATCATGCTTATAATATCAGCGGGCATTGCAGGCTATGACATAGTACTTGAAGCCGCACTCTCTGCCTTGAACAAGGATTTCTTTTCTACTCCGTTTATAGTTGTTGCTGTTACCATTCTCTCGTATATCATAGGATATGGTGCTGAAGGCGCCGCACTTATTATCCTGTATCAAATAGGAATTTTACTCATCGCATACGTGGAGGAGCGCACACGCAAGTCAGCGTTGGAGCTTTTGCAGTATCAGGATGAATCCGTTGTCAACCGCGTAAGTGAGCAGATCTTCAGTGACGGTGCCGGTTCTATGAATATAGAATCTGTCATGGGCAGCAGCGCAGGCAAGGTTTTGAAGTATGCCATGATTTTCAGCGCAGTTTATGCTGTTGCTGTTCCGATTATCACAAATATCAGCTTCAGAGTTGCGTTTCATCGAGCCTTGACTATTGTGCTTGTGGCCACTCCGATGTCGGTTGTGATATCGATGCCGTTGGCAGGAATAATCGGCATGTGCTTTAGTGCACGCAATGGTGTGATATTCAACAGTGCAGAACTAATGGAAGCAACTGCAGATACTGAAATTGCCGCTTTTGACGGATCAGGCGTTTTCTGTGATGTAAATCCGCAGCTGCTGAATCTTTCGTCGGATATAATCGACGACGATACTTTTCTAACGTTTGCCGCACATGCTGTATACTATTCTGATCAACCGTTTGCGAGGGCTATTACCGCAGTATATACTAAAGATTATAAGCTTGATTTACTTAAAAATTTTGTAGATATACCCGGCTACGGTGTAGAAGCAGATATTGGAAATGCACACATAGTGCTTGCAACGAGAGAGCTTTTCGTCGGGAGGGGAGTGAAGCTCCCGAGTCAGCAAGACGATGATGGTCAAGCTTACTTTATGACCGTTGCTGATCGATATGTTGGCAAGTTAATTATTGATTCAAAATTAAATGAGGAAGCATTTGAACTTGCATCGGGAATGAAAGACGTCGGTGTGAGCCGGTGCGTGCTTTTGACCGAGGACGGTAATGCCGCAAGCCGTGAGCTTGCAGAAGAGCTTGACTTCGGCGAGGTATACAGCGAATGCGATACAGCAAAGAAATTGCGTATCGTATCAGAGCTTAAATCTGCAGCAAAAGGCCCTGTGATGTTCATTTATTCTTCCGGAATGGAATCACACAGTGACGCAGATATCGATGTTCGCATTAATCGAAGAGGTAAATTTGCAGATGTTCTGATTTCACCGGATTATATAGCAAATTTACCGTTTGCAGTGCAGATATGCAAACGTCTACGCGAGATAGTAATAGAGAATGCAGTATTCGCATTTGTTATTAAAACGATACTTGTGTTTCTGAGCATAATAGGCTATTGCAATCTCTGGTTTGCAATGTTCATGGATACTGTGGCAGCAGTGGCTACGATACTAAATACGATCAGGGTTACTAAGGAATCAATTCTCAGTTCTATTTTATACAGAACAGGAATTAAATAATATTACCGTAAACCGCCAGGCGTGCAAGTTGCGCCTGGTGGTTTGCTTTGTAGGTGAGTGCAGAAAGCGAGTTGACATAATATTAGTTAACATAATTATGTGACCTATTATTAAACTTCGCATAATATCAATTTAACGAAGTTCGCACTTGATTTTATGGCTCAAATAACATATAATCATGTCAGGTAGACGTAATATTTCACCTCAGACCACTCGCGGAGGTTTTTACATGAAATTAGATGATATCAATGATGCGCCTGATATTCTTATGGAGTTTTTAGAATATCATTCCACGGTACGCGGTCATTCGGATCGCACCGTGTTTGCTTATTATACTGATCTGAAAATTTTATTCCGTTATCTCAAACGCCGCAGACATCTTGTTGACAGCAGCATTCCGTTTAATGAAATTGATATAACTGACGTAGATCTTGATTTTATTAAAGCGATAAAAATTGAGGAGCTCTACAGATACCAGAGCTTTTCTCCGGAGTCCGACTCTTCCCTCTCGGCTGCCAGTCGATGCCGTCGTACGTCTTCGGTGAAATCATTCTTTAATTATCTTACGACTAAACGGCATCTGCTGGAGAAAAATGTTTGTCAAGAACTTGACATGCCTAAACGTCAAGCCGGGCTCCCAAAATATCTGGAAGAAGCCGAGTGCGAGCGTTTGCTTGCTGCTTGCGACGGTAAATTTGCTTATCGTGATTACGCTATATTAATGTTATTTCTGTGCTGCGGTCTTCGTGTGTCTGAATTGGTTTCACTTAACCTGACCGATGTATATGATGATCATGTTCGCGTTCTCGGCAAAGGCAATAAAGAACGTGTAGTTTTCTTTGCTGAGGGCTGTCGTGAGGCATTAGATGATTATCTCGCAGTACGTGATAACGGCAAAATACACGAGGATGCTCAAAATGCTCTGTTTATCAGCAGCGTTAACAGACGCATCACAAGTCGCGGCGTAGAACAGATGGTAGATAAAAAACTGCTGATGGCCGGACTGGACGCATCAAGATATTCCCCGCACAAGCTGCGCCACACAGCAGCTACGCTGATGCTGAAAAACGGCGTCGATACACGTGCACTTCAAGAGGTTCTCGGCCACAGTAATCTAAATACTACGCAGATATACACGCACCTTGACAACACCCAGCTCCATGAGGCTGCAATGGCAAACCCTATCGGACGTAAAAAGAAATCAGAGATTGAAGATTAATGCGAATCAATCTCAATCTCTGCTTATAATTATTGCACTGCCGATATCGAATACGGGAGAATCCGTCAAGATAAGAGTATCGATTCCACGCTGTGCAAGGAAGTCACGGATGCGCAGATAATCAGGGTGATGATTTATGTGGCCGGTAAACGCCATTAAGTTTTGATTTACAAGAAATCCCGAGCCACCGAGAAAACCATATTCAAATCCCTCAAGTCTGACATATCCGGGTGAGATTTCGAGCACGTTTAATCCGGCTTTAGTTGCTGCGGATGCTATTCCCCTGTCCTGTGTAATGATAGAGCTCTCATCTACAACAAGGGTTGAGCACTTTGAGTAACCCTGATTTACAGGTATTGGCTTATAATCGCAGGAATTTATCAGATATTCAACGATGCTGCGACAGGCGCTTTTCTTGCCGTAAATCAAATTCTTACCGACTTTTGCAATATTCAGCTGTGCATCATCCGGGTACTTTACTGACTGAGAAATATCGGGATATTTTATCTTTGCGCCAATTTCCTCAAGTTTTTTCTCAAATTCCGTATTTTTAAGATGTGGCGCGAGCCAAGTCAAGTTTTGCTCCGAGCAGAATACAGATAGATCCGCGTGACCCGAAAGTCTCAGGTCAACATATGGATTATCAGGTACGAAAATTGGCATTAATCCGATATCTTCAAGCGTTTTTTTGAAGATATCGGAATATTTTTGCCCTATAATAATATATTTATTTATTTCAGCCATTTTTACCAAGTACTGCTCTTACGGCTTCACGCACCGTGTTTACGGAAATGAGCTCTATACTGTCGAATTGCTTTACATCATCGCGCACATGAGCCGGTATAACACATCTCTTAAAACCAAGCCTTGATATTTCTGAAAGGCGCTGGTTCAACGCGCTTACGGAGCGTATTTCACCCGAGAGGCCTACTTCTCCTATGGCTGCAAGATCAGCGCCAAGAGGCCTGTCAAGATAGCTTGACGCTATGGCAAGCACGGTCGCAAGGTCGGCTGCAGGTTCGTCAAGAAACAGGCCACCGATTACGTTTATATATGAATCGCACTGTGACACAGGAAGTCCGCCGCGCTTTTCGAGTACTGCAAGCAGCATCGCACTTCTGTTATAATCTATGCCATTGCTGCGGCGTGCTGCGTTATAGCTTGACGGGCACAGCAATGCCTGCACCTCTGCTAAAATCGGACGTGTACCCTCGATAACACAGGCAACACAGGTGCCCGGGCTGTTTTCAGGTCTGCCTGAGAGCAGCATTTCCGAGGGATTCTCAACACAGCGCAGGCCGCCGTCCGCCATCTCAAATACGCCTATCTCGTTGGTTGAGCCAAAACGGTTTTTTGCTGCACGCAAGATGCGAAAGCTTGTGCTGCGTTCGCCTTCAAAATAAAGCACGCAATCAACCATGTGCTCAAGCACTTTCGGGCCGGCAATGCTGCCTTCTTTATTTATATGTCCGACAACGAACATGGTAAGTCCCTTGTCCTTGGTCACACGCATGAGGCGCATTGTGCACTCGCGCACCTGTGTTACGCTGCCGGGGGCAGAATTGACTGCCTCATCAGACACAGTCTGTATTGAATCGATTATAACAAGATCAGGCTTCACGGAATCAATGCCGGAAATTATCTTATCTATATCTGTTTCGGCAAGCACATATATTTCACTGCCGTCTACGCCAAGTCTTACGGCACGCAGCTTCAGCTGACGTTCGCTTTCCTCACCCGTTATATATAAGATGCGCTTGTCGGAATCTACCTTTCCGCACATTTGCAGCAAAAGAGTGGATTTACCGATGCCGGGTGCACCGCCCACGAGTACAAGTCCGCCGACAACGGCCCCGCCGCCTAAAACTCTGTCAAATTCTGAAATACCGGTGGAAAAGCGTATTTCTGAAGTGGTATCCAATTCTGATAATTTTTTCGCCGTGATTGGTGCCGCTACAGCACGATTATTGCGCCCCCTACCTGCTGGAGCCTCAAGCTTTATCTCCTTTACCGTGTTCCACTCACCGCAGGACGGACATTTTCCTGCCCAATTCGGCATTTCATATCCGCAATTTTCACAGCAATAGACAGTTTTCTGTTTTGCAGCCATTTAGTATCTCCCTGTATAAAAAACAATTTTTATATAAACGAAATAAGCTGATGATGTACGTTGGATACCTCGAAGTGAACATCAGGGAATTTTTTACTCAGCTTATCAAACAGCATATATATTACTGGGTTCTCGGTGCAAAAATGGTCACCGTCAATAAGGTTTATACCCAGCTCCTGTGCTTCAAGAAACTGATGATATTTTATATCTGCCGTCACATAGGTATCGCAGCCTGCTGCTGCAGCCTGCCTGATATAATCACCGCCTGCACCGCCGAGCACTGCAAGCCGTTCAACATCGCGTCCTGCACTGTAATAGCGCAGACCATTCGTATTAAGTTTTGCTTTACAAATACTCAGAAAATCTTCAAATTGCATCTTTTGAGGCAGTGTGCCGATACGGCCGCAGTTATCCTCGTCAAAACAGCCTTCTGGCATGGCACCCAAAAGTTCAATCAAGACATCATTGACTCCGCCAGCGGCAATATCAAGATTGGTATGCATTGATATGACAGAAATGTTGTTTTCAGCAAGCTTCAGAAGTTTCTCGTCAGAGACGGACTTAAGCGGCGTAAATATAAGCGGGTGATGTGATATTATCAGCTGCGCACCTTTTCCTGCCGCTTCGTCGACAACGTCTTGCGTTACATCCAATGCAAGCAGCGCTCTGTTAACCTGCGAGTCAAGCCGACCCAACTGAAAGCCTGCGTTATCAAAGTTCATCTGAAGATTAAGCGGTGCAAGCTCCTGAAGATAATCGTATATGTCAAGTATTCGGTTCATTCTTCATTTCCTCCTGCATTTGAACCAGCTGATTGAGAATCTGCGCATTAAGATTACGCCGTCCGACAGCTTTCTTGGCCTTATCCATGCCTGTGACAGCCTTTTGAAAACGTTTTATAAGCGATTCAAGATATTCAGAAAAGAGCTCGTTCTTTCGAGTCAGCTTAAAATCACCCGAAAAGAGCTCGGCATCGCTTAATTGACAAGGATATCCGAATCGTGCTGTGATAATTTGATAAATCTCGCCGTTCTCCTTTATAAGAAGCTCGTCAAGTATACAGAAATCGTTGTTGGTAAGCCAGTATCGTAAAATTTCGCACTTCGTCATAGGCTGCAATATTAAAAAATATTTGCTGTCCATGCACCATTCAGCACGGTCAAGTATACCGCAAATAGTATCTCCGCCCATACCCGCAATTACGATTGTATCTACCTCATCTTTATTGCAGCCATCAAGTCCGTCACATAATCTGAAAGATATTCTTCCTTCAAGACCCGCTTCTCTGGCAGAAGTTACAGCTGTCGACAGCGGACCTTCCTTAATATCAGATGCGATAATATTGCCGCAATAGCCCTTCTGAGCCATGTAAACGGGAAGATAACCGTGATCAGTACCGACATCGACAAAACCTTTCCCCGAGGGAATAAGAGAGGATATAAGCTCAAGACGTTTATTCAAATCGGACCTCCGAATATGAAGATTAAATAAAGGGCGCGTTATTTAACGCGCCCTTATAATATCAAATGCGACTTAAAGAGTCTCCAGATATGCCTTGAGGCTGACGATGAACTCATCAGGATCAACGCCGTGTGCAGCGCATGCCTGCTCAAGTGACTCACCGCTTGCAAGGGCACAACCCATGCAGTGCATGCCGATAGCCTGGAAAGCGGGCATTGCCTCGGGGCAGTTATTGACGATCTCGGAAATTAAAGTCTCTCTTGTGATTTCCATAGCTCTCACCTTTCAATAAATGGTTTTAAGTAAAAAGATTGGGACGCCGGAGCGCCCCAATCTTTTGTCAGGCAATTAGGCCTGCTCTCTCATCTTAGCAAAGCACTCGCTGCAGTAAACAGGACGATCGGACTTCGGCTCAAAGGGAACCTTTGCCTCGCCGCCGCATGCTGCGCAAACAGCAGTGAAGAACTCACGGGGACCACGTGCAGCATTCTTGCGTGCATCACGGCATGCCTTGCAGCGCTGGGGCTCGTTCTGGAAGCCGCGCTCTGCGTAGAATTCCTGCTCACCAGCGGTGAAAACGAACTCTTTACCACACTCTTTGCAAACTAAGGTCTTGTCTTCGTACATCTTGAATCCTCTCTTTTGATAAATGCCATTATCGGCTGTATTTTGCGAACAGCTCCACGCTGCTATCGCTGAGATAATAATTCCGCGCCAGAATGCGGAAATTCACTAATCCGTTAACACCGGAAAGATTTTAATTAAACCGGGACAAAGCATATTAACCTATATAACGGATTCAGAAAATTCGCATCTTAGATTCCTTGCTCTCCGGGCAGAACCAAAGCAACCGAAAATGGAAGCCGAGGGAAGCGCCAATAACCAAAAGAGGGTTTCGGGAGTTGACCAAATAACGGTCAGGAGGTGCAGAAAAAGGATGCGGGTTATTCTGTAAATACAAATATAACCATACTTACTTCAAGCTCTATTATACAGCACTATTTCGCAAAGTCAACAATTTTTTGCGATTTGCTATAGTTTTTTTTGAAGTTTTGCCTGATAGATAGTTAAAAATCGAGCTGCTGCTGTCCCATGTACTCGATCCCGAGATGCTCATAAGCGCGACGTGTGACGCATCTTCCGCGGGGTGTGCGAGTCAGAAAACCTTTCTGGAGAAGATACGGCTCGTAAACATCTTCAATAGTTACAGAGTCCTCATTAATCGTTGCAGCAAGTGTATCAAGACCGACAGGTCCCCCGTTATAAAACTCGATAATGCTCTTCAACATACGTCTGTCGAGCGCATCCAAACCAAGCTTATCAACATCAAGCGCGAGCAAAGCTTTGTCGGCAACATCTTTTGTGATTACGCCGTCTGCTTTGACCTGCGCATAATCGCGCACACGCCGCAGCAGTCTGTTTGCAATACGCGGTGTTCCTCGCGAGCGAGAGGCTATCTCATAAGCGCCCTCTGGCACTATGTCAACATTTAATATACCCGCAGATCGCGTTACGATGCGCTGCAGTTCCTCAGGTGAATATAGCTCCAGACGAAGATTTACACCAAATCTGTCACGCAGCGGCGCCGTCAATTGGCCGGATCGAGTTGTCGCACCGATAAGTGTAAAATGCGGCAGATCAAGGTGCAGCGAATTCGCCGAAGGACCTCTGCCAAGAATTATATCTATCGCATAATCCTCCATCGCCGGATAGAGAATCTCCTCATATGCGCGGTTAAGTCGATGAATCTCATCTACGAACAAGATGTCCCCTTCGTTGAGATTAGTAAGCAGCGACACAAGATCGCCGGGTCTCTCAATTGCCGGGCCGGATGTTATCCGCAGATTTACACCCATCTCGTTTGCGATTACGGCGGCAAGCGTTGTCTTGCCGAGTCCCGGAGGGCCGTGCAAAAGGACATGATCAAGCGGTTCATTACGCATTTTTGCCGCATTTATAAAGACGATGAGATTTTCCTTGGCTTTTTCCTGACCGATATATTCAGTTATGGAACGCGGACGAAGTGAACCCTCTGCGTTATCCTCGGGCAGACTTGCAGCAGTGGTAATTATTTCATCGTTTGCATCCTGTGAAAAATTAATGCTCACACTAAGCCTCCCATCACTTTACCATTTGTTTTAGAACCGCTTTTATTATCTGTTCTGCAGACATTCCGGTTACATCGAGCTTTTTAAGCGCGGGAGATATTTCCGCAGTGCTGTAACCGAGAACTGAAAGAGCTGTCATAGCGTCGCTTATACTGCTGTCTGCTGCACCGTTTGCTGAAACTGTGGGCACAGGCAGTTGGTAATCGCTGCTGCCGAGCTCCTTGCTTACCTTGTCCTTGAGCTCAAGTATAACGCGCTGCGCAATCTTTTTCCCGATTCCGGGAGCAACAGTCAGTGCCTTTTCGTCGTTATTCATTACCGCAAGCGCCAGGCCTTCCGGCGTATTATAAGAGAGAATTGACAATGCAGCCTTGGAACCTATACCAGAAACCGCCGTTAACATCTCAAAGCAGCGCCGCTCACTCTTATCTGCAAAGCCGTAAAGATCAAAGTTGGTCTCCCCTATTGTCTCTGCAACAAACAGCTTCGCACGCGAACCAAGCTTCAAAGCAGCAACAGTATTGGCTGTGACATTAAGGGCAAATCCTATGCCGCCGCAGTCTATAACGGCAAGATTAGGCTCTAATTCCGTAACCGTTCCGTCTATATGGTAGAGCATTCTTCCTTATCTCCCTTATAAAGTATTGAAGTCGAGCTTCTCGCATGACAAATTGCCAAAGCAACGGCATCGGCGGCATCGTCGGGCTTGGGTACCGCAGTCAAAGAGCAGATGCGCTTAACCATTTCCATAACCTGTTTTTTCTCCGCCCGGCCGTAGCCTACGACAGCCTGCTTTACCTGAAGCGGAGTATATTCGTATACCTTTACTCCCGCTTTGCGGCAAGCCAAGAGTATTACTCCCCTGCCGTGTGCAACAGCAATGCCGGTAGTAATATTGGTGTTAAAAAACAACTCCTCAATAGATACGGCATCAGGCTTGAAATGCTCCAAAAGCTCAAGCATATCGTCGTATATCTGCTCTAAACGCGACGAGAGACTTTTATGTGCAGGCGTACTTATTACACCGCAGTTTTGCAGTTTATAGTTGCGCCCTGAAAATTCAAGCAAACCGAATCCGATTGTAGCAATACCGGGATCGATGCCGAGTATCCGCATTACATCACTTCCTGATGTATATTTTAGCACAGCTTTAGGCTTATAGCAACAAAAAGAGAGCGGATAAATTCCGCCCTCTTAATAACTTGGGATTCTTCAGTTTCCGAGCAACTCGTTTATTTTTGCTTCAACCTGCTTTGCAGTGGCTTCCGGAACTATACCGGTTGCAACGACCTTGTCAAATATTTCGCCGCATTTTTTCTTGTTGAACAGCTTGATCGGGTACTTGAGAAGCTGCGGAGCCAGTTCTTTTATTACAGCTGCGGTCTTTTCATTGTCAAAAAGCTCTTTGACGGTAAGATTTCTAAAATCCATGTTTACACTCCTTTTAATATTCATGAGTCGTATAGATTTTGCTGTTTTTATTATACAGTATTTGTAACCATTAAGTCAAGCAGGAATAATATCATGCACGCGGATGTGCCTTGTTATATTCATCCTTAAGCTGCTTCTTGATAAGGTGTGAATAAACCTGCGTCGATGAGAGATCGGAATGGCCGAGCATTTCCTGAATTGCGTGAATATCCGCACCATTCTCCAGCAGATGTGCAGCAAAAGAATGTCTGAGCATATGCGGGGTGATATCCTTCTCAATACCGGCCTTTTTCTGATAGAGCTTTATTATCTTCCAGAAGCCCTGACGGGACATACGTTCTCCGCTCACATTGACAAAGAGCGACGTCTCATCCGGCGTTGAGATCATCTGCGGCCGTACAAGCGTGATATATTCGCTCACAGCCTTCACGGCTGCAGGGTACATCGGGATAAATCTCTCTCTGCCTCGGCTTTCAATTCGCACAACGCCGGCGTTGAGATTCACATCGCTTAAGTTCAGATCAATAAGCTCAGTGACTCTGATTCCGGTCGCGTACAGAAGCTCCAGCATGGCTTTGTCTCTGTAGCCTTTTGCATCAATGCACTGCGGCTGTTCAAGCAGAAGCTCAACCTCTTTGTTAGTGAGTATCTGCGGCAGCTTCTGGGCTCCCTTGTCAGGCACAAGCTTGAGCGCGGGGTTAAGATGAATTATCTGCTTGATGCACAAATGTGTGTAAAGGCATTTGATTGATGCAATGCTTCTCGAAACGGTCGCAACAGATTTACCCTCAGAGCGGAGATAGTCGATATACTCGCCTACTTCATCCTCGGTTGCGGTTGTTATCGTAACATCCGTATTCGCATCAAGATAGTCACAATACTTGCGAATGTCGCGCATATATGAGCTGAGGGTGTTGGCAGACGCTTTCTTGTCTTCCGTCAAATATCTCTCAAATATTTCAATTACTTCTGCGTTCTGCATGTCGACGCCCTCTCTTAAATAAGAAATAGTATCTATATAAAAGCGTTCCTTGCAACCGGATTATGTTTAGCTGAGGAACGCTGCGTTTCAAATCATTAAGACTGTTCACTGTTTTGTAAGAGAAATTAATTAACATAATTGTCTCTGGTAACAATATATTACACGTCGGTGAAAAAATCAAGTCTTTTTTTGATTTTTTGAAAAATAATTTTTCTTTATGTTAACTCTTTGCAACCTGATAATCACAAATTGCAGCGTGTTTATGTAAACGTGACATAACGAAGCACTAAATATAGTGAAAAAATAACGTCATAAATAAACGAAATTATTTTGGCGGTTATGTAATCTGAAATACAAAAAGAACAAGACACACAAAAATGCCTTGTTCTAAAGATTATATAATTCACTCTATTGTTATTTAATGATTTCTTGTCAACAAACAGGTGCGATTTTATTGCAATCTAATCCTTGTTATTATCGCGTCAGCCGATGTCACTGAAGCTTGAAACATCCGAATGGATATTTTGGCATCAGTTCTAATCAGACGATAAGTTTTTTGAGAGCATCGTAAACGTACGTATCTACTGAATCGCTGATACCCGCAAAAACTGCATCTCTGCCTGTTAGCCTATATGTATACTCAGTCGAAGGATAATTGGAGCCCCATATATCGGCTTTTATATACATATTTGTGCCCTTATATCCTTCGCCAGCATAGACACTGCATTTTTCTCTCACAGCATAGACAATGCCGGCTATAAGCCTTGGCAACTTTTCAGCAGTCTTTTGCTGCATTGCCAAGGCTTATTATTATATTTATTATATATTTTTTCAATGTCCGGTATCAATCCACATCGCAGGCCGGACGCAGCCGTTGGTGCCGTAGTTTACGATCATGCCGAAGGAATGTGCTCTGCCGCTGCTGTGTATAAAGGCTGCCATGTCGCGGCTGTATCCCGGTGAGCGCGACCACCACCAGCAGTTGCCGTTGTCGACATCCGTGTATGCGCCTTTTGCCTTTGCGTACTCTGTCGGCTTACACTGTCTTGCATCGTCATTTTTGAAATATTTATTTGTCTCCTCAATGTTCAGGAGGAAAACCTTATCTACCGTGGCGTTTCCGCATTCGGTATTATATTTTGGATTTTTATCCGGAGTAATTTTCTCTGAGATTATTAAATTCTTTTCATCTGAGTCAAAGGATTCGCAGAAAAACGTCTCGTTCAGCCATTCGCGTATGCTGCTGTCTTCCCATGTAACCGTACGGCGCTTATTATCATATACACAACAATCTAAACCCTGCAGGCTGATTACGAGTATTTTATTTTCTTCAACGTCAAGCACCTGCCATGCAATTTTTTCTTTGCCGTCAGACAGATTGTTGTTCTGCTCATAGCTGCCAAAGTAAAGTATATCTCCTACTGAGATGTTTTTCAGTTTCTCCTGTTTATAGCGCTGATAAATTTCATTTGCCTTATCTCTGCTGTCCTTATAGTCATCCAGAGACATGAGCGTTTCATATGCATCAATTACGTTTCCGACTTTTATCCGACGCATGGCCGCAGCATATTTCATGTACGGTAGATTGAATACTACCCACGCAAGAAGCATAGACAAAACGACGCTGCAAATTACCGTTGCAATCACGATATGCTTTCTGCTTTTTGAGTTTTGCTCCACTCGCTTTCGCCCCAATAATATAAATTAATAAAATCATGTAGTTATCATTTATATGAATTATAGTAGGTGGAAGCTCCGTTTTCAATAATTATTTTGTTTTTTCAAGTGCAAATTGATAGATACGGCAAAAGACTAACTATTAAAAGTCAAGCCCAAAATGCAGGGAGCAGTGAAAAAAGCAGGCGGTTCAAAAAGGGCATAGCAAAGCAGACATCCAGCGGATGCCTAACTGAGC
>CAVAPH010000010.1:0-34910 GCA_963590455.1 bacterium
ACACGCGCGTGATCGACAGGATGGTCTGGAGAAAATACTGAATGAGGATCTTGTATATAAACTCGGTATGCAAAAGAGGCAGCACAGGCAAGATCGCGTATTCACTCTACACGGCCGCCAATGCCAACGGAGACACAGCCGGAATTTGCTACGGCCGAGGCGCGGAGATAAAAGAGAAGAATATTTTCAAGTTCGGCCTTGACTGGGAAACTGTATTGCACGCGGGACTCACGCGTGTGACCGGCTGGACGGGACGTTTCTCGCATCTGTCCACAGGCAGGCTGCTGCGCTTTATGGATGAGTTCGCGCCTGACATCGTGCATCTGCATGAGCCACATGCGTACTTCGTCGATCTCGCACCGTTCTTCGAGTATATCAGGTCGTATAATATACCGCTGGTGTATACTTTTCACTGCGAGTTTGCCTATACCGGAAAATGCGGAGTTTCAAATGACTGCACTCGCTGGAAGGACGGCTGCGGCAGCTGCCCGGAATTAAGAAAATATCCAAAGACGCTGCTGTTTGACCATACGGCGGCAATGTGGCAGGAGAAAAAGCGCCTGCTCTCGGGGCTTAATATGACAATATGCACGCCGTCAAAATGGCTCGCAGAGCGCGTGAAGGAGTCATTCCTCGGCGATTATGACGTGCATGTTATACCAAACGGCATAGATACTGAGCTCTTCAGACCGCGCCCGTATGAGCACCTGAGAGCACGCCACGGGCTTGGTGATGAAAAGATAGTGCTGGCCGTGGCACCGTATCTGATGGATAAAAGCAAGGGAGGGCGTGATGTCCTGCGGCTTGCCGAGAGTATGAGGGATGAAAACATCAAATTCATTCTTATCGGCGTGGATGACACATCAGAGAAGTTCCCGGACAACGTCATCGCACTCGGCAGGACTGAGAATCAGCAGGAGCTTGCGGAGTATTACTCCATGGCTGACGTGTTTGTGATGTGCTCACAGATGGAAAATCTGCCAACCACCTGCATCGAAGCCGTCTGCTGCGGCACACCTGTGGCGGGCTTTGACGTCGGCGGCACGGCTGAAATTGCACCGGCCCCGCTCGGCTTATACTGCAGCCACGGGGATATTGACGCGCTGCGCGAAAACGTGCTGCAGCTCTTAACGGCGAAGATTGAGCCGGAGAAATTTGAAGCGAGCAGAAATCACTTCTCTTTCCACAGAATGTTTTCGGATTATAATAATATTTACCGCGAAATGCTTAAAGATACATAATTTGCGCTTTCGTTGACATCGTTCATTATGAAGTGCTACAATGCGCCGCGAGCTCCAATGTTTGCCCTTGCCCCGGCTGTGGCTATGGCAATTATGCATTGATGTATAAGAGCAGTACATTATGCTACAGGGAAATTGATCTTGTTCACGGACGCATTATTGAACCTGCTTACGATTCCGCTTGCAGCGACATTTGTAAAAAACATGATGGAATCTATGATTTTTCGAGCAGGCGACGTAGGCGATTTTCTGTTTAGCCTTATTGCCGGAATATTCCTCGTGTATTCATATGAGCAACTGCCGCTTAGCCGGAAGATGAAAGATTTTATGTGCCGCATAAGCGATGCGGAAAGCCCTAGAAAAGAAAAAATTCCGTTGAGCGCGCTGCGCTGACGGAGAGAAATATTTTTGATTGTTGACATGTTTATAAAGCAACGGAAGGTAATCCCTGAATGAGCAGTGAGTATAAGGTAAGCATAATTTGCGCCGTTTTCAACCATGAAAAATATCTGAGGAAGGCCTTTGACAGCTTCCTGAGCCAGAAAACCGACTTTAAGTTCGAAATTGTCGTCACGGATGATGCATCCACAGACTCGTCGGCTCAGATAATACGCGAATATACCGAGAAGTATCCGGATATTTTCAAGCCGATATACTTTACGGAGAATCAATATTCCAGGCATGTCCCGATCGTACCTGCTTATTCCATACCCGCGGCAAGAGGAGAGTATCTTGCCTTCTGTGAGGGTGACGACTACTGGACAGATGATGATAAACTTCAGATTCAGGTTGATTGGCTGGATGCGCATCCGGACTATTCTGCGTGTGTGCATAACACAATGAATCTTTATTGTGATACAGGAAAAGAAAAACCGTACAATACGCGCTTTAATGAAGACAGGGACCTTTCATTTGCAGACGTGGTGAACGGAATCGGGGGCGTATTCCATACCAGTGCGACAGTCGGCCGCGCGGAGCTGTACAAATCTCTTCCGGAATTTGCAATGATATCGGAACGCAACGGTGTCGGCGATCTCCCGAGAGCGCTTTGGCTGACAATGAACGGTAAAATAAGATTTATTAATCGTTTTATGTCCGTTTACAGAATCAACAGTACACCGTCTGCATGGACAAGCAAGCTGAGAAATAATAATTTTCTTGTGGAGCGCCTCACGGCGACGGTTGGCATGTACAAGGGCGCGAGGGAATTTGTCACGGGCGCGGACGCGGAGCTTCTTGAGGAAGCTATTACAAATTACGAGTGGGAGCTGCTTCAGGCGTGCGGCAATTATGCCGACATGAAGAGCGGAAAATATAAGAGCATTACGAGAAGCAAAAGCCTGAAGCAAAGACTGTGGCTTGATTTTAAGCAGTATTTTCCGGGCCTCTACTGCCTGTATATGAAATGCCGTGGAATGGAATCCGGAATCCCCGAAAGGCTTCGAAAAACAAGCAAATGAATAAAAAGATTTTCTCCAATTTCTTATGGCGCTTTGCCGAACGCTGCGGTGCGCAGGGTGTCACGTTTATAGTTTCGATAGTCCTTGCACGAGTACTTGATCCCGCAGTATACGGGACAGTGGCACTTGTGACGGTATTTACGTCACTGCTGCAGGTATTTGTCGACAGTGGGCTCGGCACATCATTGATTCAGAAAAAGGACGCGGATGACACGGATTTTTCGACGGTGTTCTTCTTCAATATGGCAATGTGCCTTGTCATATATGCATTTATGTTCTTTCTGGCGCCGGCAATTGCTTCTTTTTACGGTGATGATACGCTTGTACCCGTCATACGGGTAACGAGCCTAATAATAGTCATATCAGGCCTCAAAAATGTGCAGCAGGCGTACGTGTCGAGAAATTTGCTGTTTAAGCGCTTTTTCTTTGCCACGCTCGGTGGGACAATTGCGGCTGCGGTATTGGGAATATGGATGGCATACAGAGGCTGCGGCGTTTGGGCACTTGTGACGCAGATGCTCCTCAACTCCGCAGTGGATACGGCGATACTTTGGATTACCGTAAAGTGGAGACCCAAGGCCGTGTTTTCATTTGAAAGGCTTAAGGGACTCCTGTCATATGGCTGGAAGCTGCTTGCGGCAAGCCTGCTTGACACGTTTTATAAAAATCTGCGTACGCTTATAATAGGCAAGAAGTATTCCGAGGCTGACCTGGCGTTTTATAATCGAGGAGAGCTCTTCCCACAGCTTATAGTGTCGAATATAAATTCCTCGGTTGACAGCGTACTGCTTCCGACCATGTCTGCAGAGCAGTGTAATCGCGAGCGTGTGCGAGAAATGACGCGCAAGGCGATAAGCGTCAGCTCTTATATAATGTGGCCGACAATGGCGGGATTGTGCGTCTGTGCGGATCCGCTTGTAAGGTTGCTTTTGACCGACAAATGGCTGGTTTGTGTGCCGTATGTGCGCATATTCTGCCTGACCTATGCTTTCCAGCCGATACACACGGCTAATCTCAATGCCATAAAAGCACTCGGAAGAAGCGACCTGTTTTTCAAGCTGGAGATAATGAAAAAAGTTGTCGGTATAAGCATCATATGCGTGTCCATGTGGTACGGTGTTATGGCGATGGCATACGGAGCAATAATAGACAGCCTTTTCTGCCAGCTGATCAACACCGCGCCAAACAGAAAGCTGCTTAATTACACCTACCCGGAGCAGTTGAGAGATATTCTGCCGTCGATGCTTCTTTCTCTTGCTATGGCAGTTATAGTGTACGGCGTGAATTTCCTTGCAATACCCGACATATGTAAGCTGCTTATTCAGGTTCCGCTAGGAATGGCAATATACATAGGCGGTTCGAAGCTGCTGCATTTTGAAGATTTTGATTATATTCTAAATGCAGTGAAAAATGCTAAAAAGGCTTAATATTCAGAAAAAATTCCGCTGAGCGCGCTGCGCTGACGGAGAAGGAGAATGGCTTTGAAAATTGTTCAGATTGAGGACTTCTTTCATCCGGATGCCGGATATAAAATAAATATTCTGTCGAAATATTTTGCAAAGATGGGACACGAGACGGTTATAATCACGGCGGAGCTCGATAAAATACCGGACTTCCTTGTCAGCTTCTTCGGAAGAGACAACATCGAGGAGCGGGACCGTGAGTATGAGCGCCGCTACGGAGTGAAGATAATCCGTCGCCCGATAAGAGCCTATGTGAGCGGCCGCGCAATATTCAGCGAGGATCTCATAAAGCTCGTAAACTCTATGAAGCCGGATATACTCTATGTACACGGCAATGACACGGCCACCGGAATGCGGATACTCCGGCATCTCAAAGAGCTTGACTGCCCTTTGATCATGGACAATCACATGGTGGAGATGGCCTCGCAAAATCCGCTCAGAAAGCTCTACCGCATATATTACCGTAATTTCATCGCCCCGATTATAATAAAAAATCAGATTCCCGTTGTCCGCGCGATGGATGACGACTATGTCGAGCGCTGTCTCGGCGTGCCGCTCACTCTTGCACCGTGGATTTCCTACGGCTCGGATATGCTGCTTTTCCATCCTGATAAAGAGGCGGGCGCAAAATTCAGAGAGGCAAACGGCATATCAAAAGACGCCTTTGTGGTGCTTTTTGCGGGAAAATTTGACGAGTCAAAGGGCGGAATGCTGCTGGCGGAGCTCACATGCCGCGAGATAAAGACGGACAAAGAGATAGTTTATCTCATGATCGGCAACGCGACCGGCGATTACGGCGCAGAGGTGGAGAAACGCTTTACCGACAGCAAATACAGAGTGCTTCGCCTGCCGACGCAGAAATACTGCGATTTGGCCGGCTTCTATCAGGCGGCGGATCTCGGCCTCATAGCAAAGCAGGCAAGCCTGAACTTCTTCGACATGGAGGCCTGCGGCGTACCGGTGCTCTCTGAGGACAACAATCTCAATCAGCTCAGATCCGGAAATGAAAATGCATGGCTCTTCACTCCGGACAGTGTGGATGACTTTGCAGCCAAGCTTGAACAAATTGTCAACATGGACAGCGCAGAGCTTGCAAAATATTCCGAAAATGCATATAATTTCGTAAAAGAGAATTACGACTATCATAAAAAAGCCCTTGAGTACATCGATATAATTCAAAGCGTGTACGAGAGAGGCAAAAAATAATCACCCGGACATTAGCAACAGAGGTAAGAATGTATATACTTGAAGTGTCATACGGCTGCCCTTCGGAAAAATATCCGAGCAACGGAAACTTCCAGATGGATCAGGCGAAGGCTCTGCGCGATTACGGGCATAAGCTCGTGTTTGCAGCGCTTGATATGCGCTCTTTCAGACGCTGGCGGCGCTGGGGACTCTACAGCCACGATGCAGACGGAATCCCCGTATATGAATACAGCTTCCCGATGGGCCCAGTTGCGGACTCGCTGCGGAAAAAGCTTGCCGCCCGCGGCTTTGAGAGATTGCTGGAGCGGGTGATAAAAGAGCGCGGCCGTCCGGATGTCGTGCACGTCCACTTTGCCGATACCGCAGTCAGCATTGTTGAGGCGTGCAGACACAGAAATATCCCCTATGTCGTTACGGAGCACGCATCCAGCATTATGGACGATGAAAAAGCGGCGGCACAGGCGGAGATGATGAAATACGTCTATGAAAATGCGGCAGGAGTGATTGCTGTAAGCCCTGCCCTCGCCCATCAGATTGAGAGGTTTACGGGTACAAAGGCCACAGTCGTCGATGACATTGTCGATATTAGCGTATTTAAATATGCGCCGAAAAATAATTCAGACGGCTTCAGCTTCGTGTCTGCCGGATACGCGGTACGCCGCAAGGGTTTTGATCTGCTGATAGATGCATTTGCTGAGGTCCTGAAAAAATATCCCGACAGTGCGCTCACAATAATGGGTGACGGTGAGGAGCTGGAGAATCTGAAGCACCAGGCTGCATCATGCGGCGTTGACGGAAAAATAAACTTCACCGGGTATTTCAAACGCAGTGAATTTGCCGATGAGCTTCACCGGAGCGATTGCTTTGTGCTGGCGAGCAGACATGAGACCTTCGGCGTCGTCTATGCCGAGGCAATGGCCTGCGGCGTGCCTGTAATCGCGACCCGCTGCGGAGGCACCGAGGGCTTCGTAAACGAGCATAACGGCCTCATGATCAACGTTGATGATGTCAGCGCTCTTGCTGATGCAATGATATACATGCACGAGCATGCGGCAGAATACAAAAGAGAAGACATAGCCTCAGCGGCGGAGAGCAGATTTTCTCCCAAAGCCGTTGCGGAGAGCATTACAAAAGTGCTGGAAAAGGCACACCCCACCCCCTAACTACCACACTAAAAGGAGATTGACTATTATGAAAGTTTGTATTGTTGGAACCGGATATATCGGACTGCCGACGGCTTTGATGCTGGCGTCGCACGGAGTTGACGTTGAGTCCGTGGGACACAGGCAGGAGACCGTGGACAAGCTGCGCCGCGGCGACGTGACCTTCGAGGAGAAGGGCCTGCCGGAGCTTTTCGCTCAGGCGCGCGAGAGCGGGCATATTAACTTCCGCATTGATTATCCCGCAGAGGATTTTTATATAATCACGGTGCCGACACCCTATCTGCCCGACAGCAAGAAGGTCGATGCGGCGGCTATTGTCGATGCACTCCGTCACGTTCTCGCGCACTGCAATGACGGCGCGATAATCGTGGTTGAGTCCACAATCTCTCCGGGAACCATAGACCGCGAGGTGCGCCCCGTTGTGGCTGAGAGCGGAAAGAAAGTCCACCTCGCCCATGCACCCGAGAGAATCATACCCGGCAATATGCTCAATGAGCTCATCCACAACTCCCGCACAATAGGCTGCGATGATATGGAGATCGGCGAGAAGATAAAGAGCGTATATCTCTCCTTCTGCCAGGGCGATATTGTGATCACCGACATAAAGACCGCTGAGATGACCAAGGTTGTGGAGAACACCTTCAGGGACATCAACATCGCCTTCGCAAACGAGCTGGCGAAGATCTGCCGCAAGGGCGGTATGGATGTAAACGAGGTCATACGCATTGCAAACAAGCACCCGCGCGTGAATATACTCCAGCCCGGCCCCGGTGTCGGCGGTCACTGCATATCCATCGACCCCTGGTTCCTTGTGGGCGACTTCCCGGAGGAGGCGCAGCTTATACGTACGGCGCGCGAGATTAACTCCGGCATGCCGGCATATGTTCTGGGCAGGATAGAGAGCATCATGCAGGAAAAGGGTCTGCATGATTACTCCCGCATCGGTCTCTACGGCCTGACTTATAAAGAGAACGTGGACGATACGCGCGAGAGCCCGACGCTGCAGCTGCTCGAGGTTATGGAGCAGCGCGGTCTGCCCGCCCCGCTGGTGTATGATCCCATGGTCTCCGCAAAGAAGGCGGAGCGTCAGTGCTTTGATTACGACGAGTTCTTGAACGGCACGGACATCGTGGTCATACTCGTCGGACACAGCCATATTAGAGAGCGCCTCGACAGCCTCAAGGGCAAGGTCGTTCTTGATACGAGAAGCATAATTCAGGATTCAAGCGCATATACACTTTGATAAGGCGTGTATTTTGATATGAAGAAGAAAGTAATGCTGGTTTTCGGCACCCGGCCGGAGGCCATAAAGATGTGCCCACTCGTAAATGAGCTCAAGACGCGTGATAACGCGGACGTTGTCGTCTGCGTCACGGGTCAGCACAGGCAGATGCTCGATCAGGTGCTGGAGGTCTTCGGTGTCGTGCCGGATTATGACCTGTCGATAATGAAGGAAAAACAGAACCTTTTTGACATTACGACGAATATTTTAAACCGCATCAAAGCCGTGCTTGAAGAGGTGAACCCGGATGTTGTGCTCGTGCACGGCGATACCTCTACGACCTTTGTCACGGCGCTTGCCTGCTTTTATCTGCATATACCCGTCGGACACGTCGAGGCCGGTCTGCGCACCTATGATATCGACTCCCCGTATCCGGAGGAGTTTAACCGGCAGGCAGTCAGCATAATTTCAAGATATAATTTCGCCCCTACCGAGATGTCAAGGCAGAACCTTCTTAAAGAGGGCAAAAAGCCGGAGACTATATACGTTACCGGCAACACGGCAATAGACGCGCTCAAAACGACCGTGCGAGCAGATTACTCTCACCCCGAGCTTGACTGGGCATCAGACAGCCGCCTTATAATAATCACGGCGCACCGGCGTGAAAACCTCGGAGAGCCGATGCATCATATGTTCCGCGCAATACGCCGCATTATGGACGAAAACCCGGATGTAAAGGCAATCTACCCCATACACATGAACCCCGTTGTGCGTCAGGCGGCGGAGCAGGAGCTGGGCGGCTGCGACAGAATACATATAATAGAGCCGCTTGATGTGCTGGATTTCCACAATTTCCTCGCCAAAAGCTATCTCATTCTCACCGACAGCGGCGGCATACAGGAGGAGGCGCCGAGCCTCGGCAAGCCGGTGCTCGTGATGCGCGATACGACCGAGCGCCCCGAGGGCATTGCCGCGGGAACGCTGAAGCTCGTCGGCACGGATGAAGAGGTAATATACAGAGAGTTCAACCGCCTGCTGACTGATGAAAACGCGTACCGTGAGATGTCTGTTGCATCCAACCCATACGGCGACGGCCATGCATGCGAGAGAATCGCAGATTACCTGCTGAATTAATATATTAAATTCCAAATCAGAAGGGAGCTGCGCGGGTACGTGAGACAGCCCATAATAACTGCGGAAACCGTAAGGCTCCCGCAGTCTCCGTCAAAGGGCGGAAAAATAATAGAGGCGGCAGTTTATATATTGCTGACGGTGTTTTTCGCCTGGGCAGCCATCGCCGAGGGTGTGCAGCTCGCATCCGGCGGCGTGAAATCGGCTGCAATCTCGCTTGCAATGCTGCTGCTTATCGCGGCGGCGCTGTGGCTCACGGCGAGAGCGGAGAATAAATATAAGCTCAGTATCGGCGTGATACTCATGATTTCGGCGGCACTGCGCATTGCCTACGTCTTTCTTGTGCCGACCGTGCCGAGCAGCGATTTCTCTCTGCTGTACAATATGGCGCTTGAGACCGCGGACGGCAATTTCAGCTGGGCGGATGTGACGGAGGGCTACTTTGCACTCTGGCGGTACCAGATCCCGTTTATCGCATACGAGGCTGTGATTATCAAGCTCACGCGCTCTATTGCGGCGCTCAAGCTCATGAACGTCGTGTGGAGCGTCGGAATAACCGCGCTTATCGCAGTTATCGTCTCCGAATTTGCGCCGAAGCGCTGCGCGCTTGCATCGGCCCTGCTGTACGCTGTGCACCCGGGTCAGATAATGTTCAACTCCGTGCTGACCAATCAGCATATTTCAATGTTTTTCCTGCTGCTGGGCATATATCTGCTTATCAGCGCGAAAAACACATGGCTGATCGTGCTCTCCGGCGTCACGCTTGCAGTCGGCAACATGATGCGCCCCGAGGGGATTATAATAATCGCTGCAGCTGCCTGCGTTATGCTGTGC
Source organism: bacterium (assembly GCA_963590455.1). GTDB lineage: Bacteria > Bacillota > Clostridia > Oscillospirales > Oscillospiraceae > Limivicinus. The sequence continues at coordinate 9,721 of CAVAPH010000010.1, forward strand.
AGCTTTATTGAGCGGCCTGGAACGAGGAGACTTGCGGAGCTTGCGCTGGCGTTTATTATTCTTCTGGCGGTATATTTTCTCACGCAGAAGGCGGCGGAGCTTGTGCTCAGGCTCATAGGGCTTGCCCCCTACGGAATCGGAAACTCCGCACCGGAATGGAAGTTCATCGTCGGGCTTAACTATGAGACGATGGGCACACTGACCTCGCAGGACACGTATATAATGGACATCGCGGACTCCGCGCAAAGGCACGAGGAAGCGATGAGGGTGATAAAATCATATATAGAGGGCAACGGCAACTGGGCGGCATTTCTCTATGAGAAGCTGAAATACTTCTGGATAAGCGCGGAGGACTGCATATTTACATTGAGCGGGCTTTATATGAACGGCTCTCTTGCGTATGAGGATATTACAAGCGCGCTCAGCCATTTTGAGCTTGTGGAGAGATTTGCGGCATATGCCCTCGCCGGAGCCGGCTGCGCGATGCTTGCACGCAAAGCAGGGAAGAGAGAAAAATCCGAAGCTATAACGCCTTTAATTGCGGCGGCAGTGATCTGCGGCACGGCGATTATATACCTGTTTATAGAAATACAGCCGCGCTACAGATATTTCGCGATACCGTTCGTGTTCATGCTTGCAGGATTTTCTATTTCAAGGATGACAGGAAAACACAAGAAAGACGATAAACAGAAAGAGCGCTGAGACGACATGGAAAAGATAAGCTCACGCAAAAATGAATATATCCGCGCTCTGCGTCAGCTTGCAGGCGATGCGGCATACAGGAGAGAACGCGGGGAGTATCTGTGCGACGGAATGAAGACCCTGCGCGAGGCGCTCAGCTTCGGCGGTGCGGTCAGCAGTGTGCTCTGGAAGGACGAGGCACAGGAGATCGCCCTGCCGGAGGATTGCGCGCAGTATATTTCCGACGGGGAACTTTTTGACTACGCCTCCCCGATGAAGAACAGCCCCGGTCCGCTTTTCACGGTGAAGATACCGGACGCGGACAAGGCATCGCCGATAAAAAACGCGATAGTACTCGAGACGGTGCAGGACCCGGGAAATGTCGGCACGGTAATACGCACGGCAAATGCCTTCGGTACGGATGCCGTAATACTGACGGGGGATTGCGCGGATTTATATAATCACAAGACCGTCCGTGCCACGATGGGTGCGATATTCCGTCAGCGCGTAATATGCTGTGAGCGTGAAGAGCTTGCGGCGCTATTGAGCAAAAATAATTTAAATCTCTACGGTGCGGCATTATCAAAAAGAGCCGAAGATATCCGCAGGGTGAATATAAAAAACGCCGCGGTTGCCGTCGGCAGTGAGGGCAGGGGACTGAGCGAAGAGCTGCTGTCCATGTGCCGGGGAGAGCTGATAATCCCGATGCAGCCCGACAGCGAATCGCTCAACGCATCAATCGCCGCGGCCATCGTCATGTGGGAGATGTCCTTCGGAGCATAAAAATATATTATAAATATAATAGAGGAGGCGCGTTAAATGGCAGGGCTTAAATACTGGATATGGCTTGCGGATGCGGATGTAAGTCCGTTTTCCAAGGCTGCCGTTCTCAGACACTACGGAGATGCCGAGCGGGCGTTTTTCGCGCCTGACGGTGAGCTTGAGAAGCTTGAGGGCGTGGCGCGCGCCGATGCGCAGGTGCTTGAGGAGCGCCGCATTACACAGGCCGAGCTCATTCTGGCAGAGTGTATACGGCAGGGTATAGAGATAATCTGCATGGATGACGCCGATTACCCCACGCGTTTGAAAAATATATACGCACCGCCGCCGGTGCTGTACGTCAAAGGAAAGCTTCCCGTGATAGACGACAATGCGGTTATCGCAGTCGTCGGTACGAGGAGGGCCTCTTCCTACGGGCTGAAGATGGCGCAGACCATCGCAGGTGAGATTGTACAGTGCGGCGGCATAGTAATCTCCGGGCTTACGGCGGGGATAGACGCCGCGGCGGCACAGGGCGCGTTAAATGCAGGCGGCGTGTGCATAGGCGTGCTTGGCACATCGCATCAGGAGGACGCAGGCTCACTGAGCGATAAGGTGCTTGAAAAGGGCGCGGTGATAAGCGAGTACGCGCCGGGCGTGCAGTGGCGGCGCAGCTTCTTCCGCGACAGGAATCGAATCACGGCAGGACTGTCCGTGGGCGTGGTGGCGGTCGAGGCGCCGGAGAAAAGCGGCACGAGGCTTTTTGTGGCCGAGGCCGTTGAGCAGGGCAAGGAGATCTTTGCCGTCCCCGGCAATGCTGACAGCGCGGGCAGCGCCGGCACGATAGATATGCTGCGCGACGGCGCGAAGCCCGTCACCTGCGGCTGGGACGTTATGAGCGAGTTTATCTGGCGTTTTCCGGATAAGCTGCAGCAAAGAGGTCAGGGCAGAAAGGCAGCGGCAAAAAGCCGTAAATCTGATGGCGAAAGTGTTAAAAATGCCCCTGCGAGCCGCGAAAAAACAAAAAAAGTCATTGACAAGGAAAACGGCAGGGGATATATTGACTTGAAAGCTCAGCTGAGCGGCCTTAATGAAACTCAGCTGAAAATAATATCTGCAATAGACAGCGATAATACGCATATAGACGATATAATCGAGAGCACGGGCTTAGGTGCCGCAACAGTGCTTGCACAGCTGACATACCTTGAAATAAAGGGTTATGTACGCAGAGAAGCCGGCAGGCGTATTTCATTGAATACGGCAAAGAAGTGAGGAACTATTAATGGCAAATGACCTCGTCATTGTGGAGTCACCCGCAAAGGCAAAAACAATAGAGAAATATCTGGGACACGGCTATAAAGTCAAGGCGTCCATGGGACATCTGCGCGATCTGCCCAAGAGCAAGATGGGCGTAGACATAGAAAACGGCTTTGAGCCGCAGTATATCCCCGTAAAAGATAAAAGAGAGCTTATAAGCGAGCTGAAAAAAGACGCGAAGAGCGCCAAAACCGTCTATCTCGCGACCGACCCGGACCGTGAGGGAGAGGCAATTTCATGGCATCTCAAGGAGCTTCTGGATCTTGATGACGACAAGGCAAAGCGCGTCACATTCAACGAGATAACCAAGAAGGTCGTCACGGAGAGCATTAAAAATCCGCGCAAGATAGATCAGGATCTTGTCAACGCACAGCAGGCAAGACGCATTCTCGACAGAATCGTCGGCTACCAGCTCTCGCCCTTGCTCTGGCGCAAGATAAAGACCGGGCTTTCCGCAGGCCGCGTGCAGTCCGTCGCCACACGCATGGTGGTGGACCGCGAGGAGGAGATCAACGCCTTCGTAAGCGAGGAATACTGGCTGCTTGATGCCCAGCTCAAATGCGGCGAAAATACCGCGGCGTTTACCGCACGTTATTACGGCACCACCGAGAAAAAGGGCGAGCTGAAAAACGAGGCGGAGGTCAACGCTGTTATAGACGCCGTTTCGAATTCACCCTTTACGGTGAAGACCGTCAAGCGCGGCGAAAAGCAGAAATCCCCCGCACCCCCGTTTATCACATCCACGCTGCAGCAGGAGGCCTCGCGCCGCCTCGGCATGACGCCGAAGCGCACAATGGCAATCGCCCAGCAGCTCTATGAAGGCGTGGAAATTTCGGGTCAGGGCAGCATCGGCCTTATCACCTACATGAGAACCGACTCACTGCGCCTTTCCGACGAGGCTCTCACTGCCGCACGCAGCTTTATAAAGGGAAAATACGGCGAGAATTACTGCCCGGATCAGCCGCGGCATTTTAAAACCAAGGCCGGCGCACAGGATGCGCATGAGGCCATTCGCCCCACCGACGTAAATCTCACGCCGGAGTCGCTGAAAAAGGATCTCACGCTCGAACAGTACAGGCTCTACCGCCTCATATGGGGCAGATTTACCGCCTGCCAGATGGCAAACGCCATATATGACAACGTCTCCGTCGATACGGAGAGCGCAGGTTATATCTTCCGCGCGAATTATTCCGAGCTGCGTTTCCCCGGATATACCGCAGTGTACGAGGAGACACGCGATGAGGAGAGCGCCGAGATCGACAATCCGCTGCCGAGCCTGAGCGAAGGGCAGCAGCTGGAGCTTGTAAAAATGCTGCCGGACCAGCAGTTCACGCAGCCGCCCGCACGCTATACCGAGGCTACGCTTATCCGCGCAATGGAGGAAAAGGGCATAGGCCGCCCGTCCACATACGCGCCGACTATATCTACTATTACATCCCATGACTACGTCATCAAGGAGGGCAAATATCTGCGCCCGACACCGCTGGGCGAGGTTGTGACCAAGCTGATGAAGGAGCATTTCGCCGACATCGTCGATCTGAAGTTCACAAATCACATGGAGGCCGAGCTCGACGAGATAGAGCACGGCAAGGCCGAGTGGCGCGATGTTCTGCAGGACTTCTATAAGGATTTCAGCGGCGAGATGAGCGAGGCCGAAAAGGCACTCGACGGCGTGAAAATCAAGGTCCCGGACGTACTCAGCGATGAGGTCTGTGAGGTCTGCGGCCGCCAGATGGTCGTGAAAAAGGGCAAGTTCGGCTACTTCCTGGCCTGCCCCGGCTTCCCCGAATGCACGTTTACAAAGCCGATTGTCGTTGAGATGCCCGGCAAATGCCCCAAGTGCGGCGGACGCATACTCAAGCGCACATCGAAGAAGGGCTACGTCTTCTACGCCTGCGAGCGCGGACGGGACTGCAACTTTATAACCTGGGATGTGCCGACAAAGGATTTCTGCCCCGCCTGCGGAAAGACGATGTTCAAGCGCAGCGGCCGCGGCTATGCCAAGCCCTTCTGCGTAAATGAGGCCTGCGTGAACTTCCTGCCGGAGGATCAGCGCGGCTATAAGAAGAAAGCCGCAAAGACGGAAGAGGAAAAGCCCGCGGAGAACGCAGAGACGGCGACTGCCGCAGCTGAGACCGAAAAGCCTGCCAAGAAATCGACGGCGGCCAAGAAGACAGCGACAGCGAAGAAGACGACAGCAAAGTCCGCAGCGGCAAAAAAGACAGCGACAACATCAAAATCAACGGCCGCCAAGAAAACCGGCACGAAAGCTGCAACTGCAAAAACGCCGGCAGCGAAGAAATCAAGCACGGCAAAAAAGACTACAAGCAAGAAAAAAGCGGAAGATAATAAGGAAGAATAATGGAAAAAGTGACTGTTCTCGGCGCAGGGCTTGCAGGAAGCGAATGCGCATGGCAGCTCGCCAAGCGCGGCATAGGCGTGCGTCTTGTAGAGATGAAGCCAAATAAAAAGACCCCGGCGCACAGCTCCGGAAACTTTGCGGAGCTCGTCTGCTCCAATTCACTGCGCAGCGATGAGCTGACAAACGCGGTGGGGCTTCTGAAAGAGGAGATGCGCAGGCTCGACTCTCTCATCATGGAGAGCGCGGATAAGAACCGTGTCGCGGCCGGCGGTGCGCTGGCGGTTGACAGAGAGGGCTTCTCTGAATATATTACGCAGCGCCTGAAAGATAATAAAAACATAGAAATAATAAACGAAGAGGCAAGCGAGATCCCGGAGGGGGAGGTCGTCATCGCAACCGGTCCGCTTTCAAGCGATGCCATTGCGGAGAAAATAGCGGCGCTCTGCCCGGACAGTGATCTGCATTTTTACGATGCCGTCGCCCCCATAGTGACGCTTGAGAGCGTGGACATGGACAGCGCGTTTTTCGCCTCGCGTTATGATAAGGGCACGGCGGACTACGTCAACTGCCCCATGACGAAGGAGGAGTATCTCGCCTTCGTCGAGCAGCTTGTCAGCGCAAAGCAGGCTGAGGTCCACGGCTTTGACGACAGCGGCGTGTTTGAAGGCTGCATGCCCGTCGAGGTTATGGCGCGCCGCGGTGTGGACACGCTCAGATACGGTCCGCTCAAGCCGGTCGGGCTTGTAGATCCGCGCACGGGTAAAGAAAACTATGCCGTGGTTCAGCTCCGCCGGGACAATGCGGAGGGGACAATTTATAATATCGTCGGCTTCCAGACGCATCTCACCTGGGGCGAGCAGAAGCGCGTGTTTTCAATGATACCGGCGCTGAAGAACGCGGAATTCGTGCGCTACGGCGTTATGCACAGAAATACGTATTTAAATAGCCCGCAGCTTCTTGACCGCTATTACAGGCTCCGTACCGATCCGCGTATCAGCTTTGCCGGACAGATGACCGGCGTTGAGGGCTATGTGGAGTCCGCGGCATCCGGAATGCTCGTCGGCATCGAGACCGCCGCACGCGTGCTCGGCCTCCCGCCGGTTGATTTCCCGCAGGAGACGGCGACCGGCGCACTGTCGCTGTATATATCCGGCGGCAGCGTGGGCGATTTCCAGCCGATGAATATAAACTTCGGCATAATCACGCCGCTGGGCTACAGAGTTAAGGGCAAGAGAAACAAGAACGCCGAGATTTCAAAGCGTTCGCTGGAAATAATAGACGGGTTGAAGCAGAAGGAGGTCTTTAAGCTGTGAGAATAATAATCGACGCAATGGGCGGCGACAACGCACCCGAGGAGATAGTAAAGGGCGCGGTGCGTGCCAAGCGTGAGCTCGGTGTTGACCTGACTCTGGTCGGCATGGAGAATAAGATTAAGGCCTGCCTTGCAGCGGAGGGCTGCAGCGACAGTGAGCTTGGCGAGATAGAGATAGTCAACGCAAGCGAGATAATCACCATGGAGGACGATCCCAGCACGGCCACACGCCGCAAGAAAGACTCGTCCATGGCAGTGGCGTTAAATCTGCTCAGAGACGGCAAGGGCGACGCGGTCGTGTCCGCGGGAAGCACCGGCGCACTTCTGACCGGCGCGACTCTCACGGTAAAGCGCATCCGCGGAATACGCCGCGCGGCACTGGCACCCGTTCTCCCGGCGGGCGAGCACGGAGTTATGCTTATCGACTGCGGCGCGAACGTTGAGTGCACCGCAGAGTATCTTCTGCAGTTTGCCTTTATGGGCAGCTTCTACGCCAAGAAAATCATGGGCTGCGAGTCGCCGAGAGTCGGCCTTCTCAACGTCGGCACCGAGGACACCAAGGGCGGCGATCTTCAGCATCAGACCTTCGCACTGCTCAAGGCAGCATCGGATGAGGGCAGAATAAACTTCATCGGCAATGTCGAAGGCACGGATGTGTTCGCCGGCAAGGTTGAGGTCGTCGTGACGGACGGCTTTACGGGCAATGTCCTGCTCAAGACCACCGAGGGCGTTATAAAATACATGATGGGCGCGCTCAAGGGCGTGTTTTATAAAAATACGTTTAATAAGCTTGCCGCGGCAGTGCTCAAAAACGATCTCAAGACGATGAAGAAATCCATGGACGTAAACGAGGTCGGCGGCACGGCACTTGTCGGCATATCAAAGCCGGTTATAAAGGCACACGGTTCGTCCAAATCGGCGGCACTTTTCGCTGCCGTGCGTCAGGCGGTCGCGTTTGTCGACTCCGGCATAATCGCGGATATCAGCGATAATATAGAATACATGAAGATAAAAGGCGAGACCGATGGAAAAGCTTGAAACAAAAATCGGATACAGTTTCAAAAACAGAGAGCTCCTGACAACGGCGCTGACGCACAGCTCCTACGCAAACGAGCGCCGCGGTGAATCGGAGAGCTATGAGCGGCTTGAGTTTCTGGGCGACTCCATACTCGGCCTTGTGACGGCTGACTTTTTATATCATCAAAAGCCGAGTCTGCCCGAAGGGCGCATGACCAGACTGCGCGCGGAGCTCGTGTGCGAGACAAGCCTGCACAAGGTCGCGCTTGAGCTCGGGCTGGGGCAGTATATGCGCCTCGGCCGCGGTGAGGAGCATACCGGCGGCAGGGAGAGACCGTCCATACTTGCGGACATGGTGGAATCTATAATTGCCGCAATGTATATCGACTCCGGCTCGATAGACGAGTCACGCCGCTTTATCATGGAGAAGATACTCAGCCATGCGGAGCTCGGCGAGCAGCATCGCTCCGCGGATTACAAAACGCAGCTGCAGGAGCTTGTGCAGAAAAAGAGCGACAGCCATATAAGCTACGAGCTTGCCGGAGAGAGCGGACCGGATCACAACAAGACTTTTACGTTCAAGGTGTATATAAACGGTGCCGAGGCCGGACAGGGCAGCGGCAGAACCAAGAAAGAGGCCGAACAGATGGCGGCCTGCAAGGCGCTGGAGGCGCTGAACAAATGAGCGCGAGGGAGAGTATTATCCCGGTGTTTGTGCCGCATCTGGGCTGCCCGAATGACTGCGTTTTCTGCAATCAGCGCAGAATATCCGGCAGCACCACCCCGGCGCGCCCCGAGGATGTCGACAAAGCCATAGAGAATGCGGCCGCCTTGCCCCGCAACGGGGCAAAGCGGCAATTGGCGTTTTACGGGGGCAGCTTCACGGCCATTCCCGTGCCTGAACAGACCGCACTTTTGGCCGCCGCAAAGGCGCATCTTGACGCGGGAGAGATAGATTCCCTGCGCCTTTCCACACGGCCTGACGCCATAGACGGAGAGGTGCTGAAAAGATTAAAATACTACGGTGTCGAGACCATAGAGCTCGGCGCCCAGTCGATGTGCGACGAGATACTTGAGCTCTCCGGCCGCGGACATACTTCGCTTGACGTGGAGAACGCCTCACGCATGATAAAATCCGCAGGCTTCAGGCTCATACTGCAGATGATGACCGGCCTCCCGGGCGACAGCCCGGAGCGCTGCAAGGGGACGGCGCGGCGCATAATCGCGCTGAAGCCCGACGGCGTGCGTATATATCCAACTGTCATTGTGCGCGACACGGCGCTCTATGATCTCTGGCAGGCGGGACGATATAAGGAGCATACCGTGGAAGAGGCCGTGCAGTACTGCGCGGGCATAGTGCCGCTCTTTGAAGAGGCTGGTATACCGATAATACGCCTGGGGCTAAACCCGACGGATGAGCTCTCCGGCGGCGGTGCTGTGGGCGGCGCGTATCACAGCGCACTCGGCGAGCTTGTAAAGAGCCGGATTATGCTGCAAAAAGCTCAAGAGCTTCTGAGATCGGAGAATATCCCGGCAGGCAGTATTGTAATTCTCGGCGTGCGCGCGCCGAAAATCAGCCAGATGACAGGGCAGCACCGGCAGAATATCGAGCGGCTTTGCGAAGAGTTTGGCTTAAACGGCGTAAAAGTTAAGCCTGCAGAGCCGGAAAACGGCGAAATCAAGATTATTTCCGTTGAAAAGGGCTTGGCAAAGTAGTATAATATATCGTTAGTTTTTTGTAATTGAGGTTTTTCATTTGTACTTAAAGGCACTGGAGATACAGGGGTTCAAGTCGTTTGCCGACAAGACCCGTCTCACGTTTGAAAAGGATATAACCGCCATTGTCGGCCCGAACGGCTCCGGCAAGTCGAATATTTCCGACGCCATACTCTGGGTTATGGGCGAGCAGCGCTCGAAGGCACTGCGCGGCAGCAAGATGGAGGACGTTATATTCGGCGGCACCGAGAAGCGCGGCGCACTCGGCTTTGCGCAGGTCAGCCTTGTGATTGACAACTCCGCGCGCATATTCGACAGCGACAGCAGCGAAATAATGCTGACCCGCCGCTATTACCGCAGCGGTGAGAGCGAGTATTATATAAACAAGCAGGCCGTCAGACTTAAGGATATCAACAGCCTTCTGATGGACACCGGCCTCGGCCGTGACGGATACTCTATCATAGGCCAGGGCAAAATCGCGGACATAGTCTCCTCAAAGAGTGCCGACAGGCGCGAGGTTTTCGAGGAGGCGGCGGGCATATCCCGCTATCGCTATCGTAAGGAAGAGGCCGAGAGCAAGCTTGCCAAAACCGAGGACAACCTGCTGCGCATAAATGACAAGATAGAAGAGCTGGAGATGCAGGTCGGCCCGCTGAAAAAGCAGTCTGAGACCGCAAAGCGCTATCTCAAGCTGCGCGATGAGCTGCGCATTCAGGAAATTTCCGTGTGGATGTGCTCGCTCGACAAGCTGCGCGAGCAGTCCGAGGCCGTTAAGAAAGAATACGACCAGCTCAAAAACGAGCTGGAGCAGGCTAGGCACGAGCTTGAAGCCTTATATGCCTCATCAGACAGCATTGCCGAGCGCATGCACCGCAAGGATATAGAGAGCGAGCAGGCGAGAGAGCGTCTCTCCGCCGCCGAGGCACAGTCTGCCGAGTGCGAGTCGAATATCGCCGTATTAAAATCAAGCGTTGAGAGCAGCATAGAAAATAAAGAGCGTATGCTGCGTGAGCTTGAGGAGCAGCAGAGCCGCGCCGATGAGATAAAAAACCGCATTAACGAGGGCAAGGCCCGCATAGAAGAGATAAAAAAGCAGCTTGCAGAGCTTGCCGAAGAGCAGCAGTCCAATTCAAACGTGCTCGACGGCTGCCGCATGAAGCTGAAAAGCCGCGAGGATGCGCTCAACGCGATAACCGATCGCGCCACAAAGCTGCAGATAGACGCGCGCAGCATGGATTCCCGCATAAACATGCTCAGCGAGATGGAAAAGGATTTCGAGGGCTACTCCAAGGCTGTCAAATCCGTAATGCGCGAGGCGGGGCGCGGCAATCTGCGCGGCGTGCACGGGCCTGTTGCAAATCTCGTGCGTGCAGATTCCGAGTGCGCGCTGGCAATAGAGACGGCACTGGGCGCCGCTTCCCAGAACATAGTCGTCGACAATCAGAATGACGGCCGCAGCGCGATAGAATACTTAAAACGCAGTGATGCCGGCCGTGCGACGTTCCTGCCGCTCGATGCGATACGCGGCAGCGTTATGACGAACGCACCCGAGAGAGATCCGGGCTTCGTCGGCATTGCGTACGAGCTTGTCACTTTTGATGATAAATATAAAAATATCTTCGCCAATCTCTTAGGCCGCACCGTCGTGGCGGAAACGCTCGCGGACGCCGTGCGTATGTCAAAGCAGAGCGGGAACTCCCTGCGCATCGTCACGCTTGACGGTCAGCTGATAAACGCCGGCGGCTCGATGACCGGCGGCAGCACGGCAAAGGGCAGTGGCATAATCTCCCGCGCAAACGAGCTGGATAAGCTCAAAAAGCAGAGAGAAAAGCTGATTGAAAAAGAAAAAGAGACCACTGCAGAGCTTGACCGTGCAAAGTCAAATCTCGCCGCCGTCAGGTATCAGCTCGACATGGCAACCGAGGATCAGGCGGAGCTGAAGAGCCGTCAGTCATCCCTCGATGCCGAGATGCGCACGACACAGGCCACGGGAACTCAGCTGCAGGCACTCTATGACAGCCTCTCCGGCGACAGCGATCAGCGCCGCGAGCTTGTGCAGACGCATGAGCGCCGCATCGCGGATTTTAAGGCGCGTCAGCAGGAGAAAGAGGAGCAGCTGTCGCAGATCGCAAAAAAGATAGAGGGCATACGCGCGGAAATCGCGGAAATAGCCTCCGGAAAGCTTGAGCTTGAGAGCAAGCGCACGCAAAACGACAAGAACGCGCAGCAGCGAAACAGCGATATAATCGATCTTGAGCGCCGCTGTGCAAAGACGGAGCAGAAGAAGCTCGCCGCCGAGATGGAGGAGAAGCAGCTTCTCGACAAGCTCTGGGATAACTATGAGCTCAGCCGGAGCGCGGCACAGGCACTGCGGCAGGAGGTAAGCAACCTGCCCAAGGCAAACAAGGCCATTGCAGAGCTGAGAAAAGAGATAAACTCTCTCGGCAGCCCGAACATCGGCGCAATAGAGGAGTATGAGCGTGTAAATACGCGTTATGAGTTTCTCACCGGGCAGAGGGACGATGTTGAAAAGGCGAAAAACGAGCTTGTCGGAATAATAAAAGACATTACCGATGAGATGAAGAGCGTGTTTACGGAGCGCTTCCGCGAGATAGACACGGCCTTCAGACAGACGTTTCTTGAGCTTTTCGGCGGCGGCAAGGCGGCACTTGTGCTCGAGGATGAGAACGATGTGCTCAACTGCGGCATTGATATAAAAGTTCAGCCGCCCGGCAAGGCGCTCTCGAACATCAGCCTGCTCTCCGGCGGCGAGATGGCCTTCGTCGCAATCGCACTGTATTTTGCAATTCTCAAAGTTCGCCCCACGCCGTTTTGCGTCATGGACGAGATTGAAGCGGCACTCGATGAGGCCAACGTCAACCGCTATGCGCAGTACATGCGCCGCCTTTCGGATAAGACGCAGTTCCTTGTAATCACACACCGCCGCGGCACCATGGAAGAGGCGGATATGCTCTACGGAGTGACCATGCAGGAAAAGGGCGTGTCCACGGTCATAGAGCTTGACCTTGAGGCCGCACAGAAGACAATAGAGGAGTAAAACATGGGCTTTTTTGACAAGATTTTTTCCGGACTCACAAAGACCAGAAACAACATGGCAGAGCTTGAAGAGCTCTTTCAGGATTACGAGCCGGACAGCGGCGAATTTTACGACGATCTTGAGGATCTGCTCGTCATGTCCGACGTCGGCGCGGCCACTGCCGACTCCATAGTGCAGGCACTAAAGAAGATGACCTGGGAGCGCCGCTTCCGCAAGGGATACGAGGCACGTGCGGGACTTATAGAGCTCCTCAGCGGGATGCTGACCGTCAACGATGCCTCGCTCAAGCTTGACACCAAGCCCTCCGTAATTCTCATGGTCGGCGTAAACGGTGTCGGCAAGACCACGACCATCGGCAAGCTTGCCCACCAGCTCATTGACCAGGGCAAGAAAGTCCTGCTCTGCGCGGGCGATACCTTCCGTGCCGCAGCCGCGGAGCAGCTCGGCATTTGGGCGGAGCGCTCGGGCGCGGACATAGTGCGCCACGAGGAGGGCAGCGACCCCGCGGCAGTCGTATACGATGCGCTCAGCGCTGCAAAGGCGCGCGGTGCGGACGTTGTTATTATCGACACCGCAGGCCGTCTGCACAACAAGGCAAATCTAATGAACGAGCTTGGCAAAATCCGCAGAATTATCGACAGAGAGCTGCCTGAAGCCGACGTTGAGACCCTGCTCGTGCTCGATGCGACAACGGGCCAGAACGGACTTATACAGGCAAAGGAGTTCAAAAATACTGCAGGGCTTACCGGCATAGTGCTCACAAAGCTGGACGGTACGGCAAAGGGCGGCATAGTCTTCCCGATTGCAAAGGAGCTTGGCGTGCCGGTCAAGTATGTGGGCGTCGGCGAGGGTATGGATGATCTTATCCCCTTTGATGCGAAAAACTACGTTGAGGCGCTGTTCAAATGATAAGACTTATACTTGCAAGCAATAATAAAAACAAGCTGCGCGAATTCAAGGAGCTTGTTGAAGGCATGGGCGTTGAAATCGTCAGCCAGCGCGAGGCGGGCTGCGACTTCGAGGTGGACGAGACAGGCACGACTTTTGAAGAAAACGCCTATCTCAAAGCCGCCGCAGTCACAAAGGCGACGGGCTGCGCCGCAGTGGCGGATGATTCCGGCCTCGTCGTGGACGCGCTGAACGGCGAGCCGGGCGTGTATTCGGCGCGCTACGGCCCCGGCCACGATGCCACGGATGCCGAGAGATATAATTATTTATTAAATAAGCTCGGCGATGAGAAGAAGCGCAGTGCGCGCTTTGTCTGCTGCATCTGCTGCACCATGCCGGACGGCAGCGTGCTGAGAAGCCGCGGCGAATGCGAGGGCGAGATATTATACGCACCCCGCGGAGAAAACGGCTTCGGCTATGATCCGGTTTTCCTGCCCGCCGGTCAGGAGAGGAGCATGGCAGAGCTCAGCCATGAGGAGAAAAACGCCATATCCCACAGGGGAAAGGCGCTGAGGGAATTTATAAAAGGATTTGAGGAATATATAAATGGCAATAACAAGTAAGCAGCGTGCTCAGCTTCGTTCACTTGCGATGCAGGAGGACACCATAATTCAGGTAGGCAAGGGCGGCATAACGGAGAGCGTTATTGACTCTGTCGCCGCGGCGCTCAAGGCGAGAGAGCTTGTCAAGGGCAAGGTGCTCGAAAACTCCATGCTCACAGCCCGTGAGGCCTGCGATGCGCTTGCAGAGGCCTGCAAGGCCGAGCCTGTCCAGGTCATCGGCACAAAGTTCGTGCTCTATAAGCGCAATAATAAAGAGCCGAAGATAGAGCTTGTAAAGGACAAAAAGAAATGAAAATCGCGATTTACGGCGGAAGCTTCAATCCGCCGCATCTCGGGCATCTCGAGGCGGCAAAAACCGTCGCGGAGGAGCTCAAGCCCGACAAGCTGCTGATAATCCCGGATAACATCCCGCCGCACAAGAGCATGGACCCCGGCAGTCCCACGGCTGAGCAGCGGCTCGAGCTGTGCAGACTCAACTTCAGATCCATCCCGTGCGCCGAGATCTCCGACATGGAGATACGCCGTCAGGGGAAGAGCTACACCGCGCACACTATTGAGAGCCTGCGCGAGCAGTACCCGACGGATGAGCTGCATCTCGTCGTCGGCTCGGATATGTTCTTGAGCTTTGAGGAGTGGTACGAGTTTGCATATCTCCTTAAAAACTGCGCGCTGACCGTTATCTCGCGCGAGGAGGACGATCTCGACGCCCTGCGTGCCCACAAGGCAAAGCTCGAGAAGGAGTACTCGGCACGTATCGACATACTTGAGCATGCGCCGCTGCCCATGAGCTCAAGCGAGCTGCGTGTGTGGCTGCGTCTGCGTCTCGGCTCCGATCTGCTGGACAGAGAAGTATATGCCGAGATTATTAAGAACCGCTATTACGAGGCGGCGCCGGAGCTGTGCTGGCTGCGCGAGGAAGTGAAGAACTATCTCAGCCCGAAGAGAGTGGCGCATGTCGCCGGCTGTGAGAGCGAGGCTGTGCGGCTTGCAATGCGCTGGGGCGAGGATGCGGAGCTTGCGGCGGAGTCCGGTATTCTGCACGATATAACGAAAAAATTAAGCCGCGAAGAACAGTTGATATTGTGCGAAAAATATGATATTATCCTCGATAAAGGTCAGCTTGAGAACAAAAAGCTCCTGCATGCGGTCACAGGCGCGGCACTGGCACGGGATCTTTTCGGAGTGTCGGACGAGGTGTACAACGCCATCCGCTGGCACACCACCGGCAAGCCGGATATGACGCTTCTTGAGAAGATAATCTACATGGCCGATTATATCGAGCCTACACGTGATTTCCCGGGTGTTGAAAAGCTGCGCACCCTCGCCTATAAAGATCTGGATGAGGCGATGGAGCTCGGCCTTGAGATGAGCCTTGAGGATATAAAGAGCAGCGGAATCGAGCCGCATCAGGATACGGTGGATGCGCTGCAGTGGTACATTGCAAACAACTGATTTCTAATTTAGGAGGAAAACAATATGCTTACTCCCGCTGAAATAGCCGGCATTGCCGCAAACGCACTCGACGACAAAAAAGCCAGAGACGTAAAAGTCCTGCGCACTGCAGAGCAGACAGTCATTGCAGACTATTTTGTCATATGCAACGGCACATCCTCCACGCATATAAAGGCGCTGGTGGATGAGGTCGACAAACGCCTCTCCGAGGCGGGCGAGCCGCCGATACGCCGCGAGGGCCTGCGCTCCGACATATGGGTGCTGATGGACTTCGGCAGTGTCATTGTCCATGTGTTCACCGATGACGCGAGAAAGTTTTATAATCTCGAGCGCCTTTGGAGTGATTCCGAAGAGGTGCCGCTCTCATCCCTTCCCTGCCCCCGTGCAGCCGAGTAATCTCGGAGCACCTCAAGGGGGCTGAATCGGATATTTTTCAACGGCATATTTGCTGAATTTATTTATTAAAAAAGGGATTGATGCACCATGAAATATGATTTTACCGCAATAGAGAAGAAATGGCAGCAGCGCTGGGAGGAGACCAAGCCCTACGCCGCAGTGACCGGCAGCGAGAAGCCCAAGTTCTACGCACTTATTGAATTCCCGTACCCCTCCGGACAGGGACTGCACGTCGGCCACCCCAGACCCTACACTGCCATGGACATTATTGCGCGCAAAAAACGCATGCAGGGCTACAACGTCCTCTTCCCGATAGGCTTTGACGCATTCGGTCTGCCCACCGAGAACTACGCAATAAAAAACCACATTCACCCCGCAACCGTTACCGAGAATAACATAAAGAACTTCACAAACCAGCTCAAGATGCTCGGTTTCGGCTTCGACTGGGACAGAGCAGTCGACACGACCGACCCGAAGTATTATAAATGGACGCAGTGGATATTCCTGCAGATGTTCAAGAAGGGCCTTGCATATAAGACGACCATGCCCGTCAACTGGTGCACAAGCTGCAAATGCGTGCTTGCAAACGAAGAGGTTGTCAACGGCGTGTGCGAGCGCTGCGGCAGTGAGGTCATCCGCAAGGAGAAGAGCCAGTGGATGCTCGCCATCACTAAGTACGCTCAGCGCCTCATAGACGATCTGGACGATCTGGATTATATAGAGCGCGTCAAGATCCAGCAGAAGAACTGGATAGGCCGCTCCACCGGCGCAGAGGTCACGTTCAAGACCACCTGCGGCGATGATATAGTTGTCTACACCACCCGCCCCGACACTCTCTTCGGCGCAACCTATATGGTTCTCGCACCGGAGCATGAGTACGTCAAAAAGTGGAAAGACCTGCTGACGAACTGGGATGAGGTCAACGCATACGTTGACGAGGCCGCGCACAAGTCCGACTTCGAGCGCTCCGAGCTCGACAAGGAAAAGACCGGCGTAAAGCTTGAGGGTGTGCGCGCAATAAATCCCGTAAACGGCAGAGAGATCCCCATATTTATCTCCGACTACGTTCTTGTCACCTACGGCACCGGCGCCATCATGGCAGTTCCTGCTCACGATGACCGTGACTGGGAGTTCGCAAAGAAATTCGGCTGCGAAATCGTAGAGGTCGTCAAGGGCGGCGACATAGAGAAGGGCGCGTTCACGCTTAAGGACGACACCGGCATAATGGTCAACTCCGGCTTCCTTGACGGTCTGACCGTAAAGCAGGCCATCCCCGAGATGAAGAAGTGGCTGACCGAGAACGGCATTGGCCATGAAAAGGTCAACTACAAGCTGCGTGACTGGGTCTTCTCCCGCCAGCGCTACTGGGGCGAGCCGATTCCTCTCGTCAAGTGCGAGAAGTGCGGCTGGGTTCCCCTGCCCGAGAGTGAGCTGCCCCTCGTGCTGCCCAAGGTCGATTCCTATGAGCCGACCGACGACGGCGAGAGCCCGCTTTCCAAGATGACCGACTGGGTCAACACCACCTGCCCCTGCTGCGGCGGCCCGGCAAAGCGCGAAACCGACACCATGCCCCAGTGGGCAGGCTCAAGCTGGTACTTCCTGCGCTATATGGACCCGCACAATGACAACGAGCTCGTCAGCAAGGAAGCTGAGGAGTACTGGGGCCCGGTTGACTGGTATAACGGCGGTATGGAGCATACGACGCTGCATCTGCTCTACTCCCGCTTCTGGCACAAGTTCCTGTATGATATCGGCGTTGTCCACACGAAGGAGCCGTACGCAAAGCGCACCTCTCACGGCATGATACTCGGCGAGGGCGGCATTAAGATGTCCAAGTCCCGCGGCAACGTTGTCAACCCCAATGACATAGTTGAGCAGTACGGCGCAGATACCATGCGTATGTACATCATGTTCATCGGCGACTTTGAGAAGGCCGTTATATGGTCCAACGAGGCCGTCAAGGGCTGCAAGCGCTTCCTTGACCGCTGCTGGGGCCTGATGGACATCGCAACCGCTGATGAGGCAGTCTCCGCAAAGAACGAGTCCATCGTCCACAAGACGATTAAGAAGGTCACCGAGGATGTTGACCAGCTCAAGATGAACACGGCAATCGCCGCGATGATGACCATGGTCAACGAGTTCTACGCCAACGGTCTCTCCAAGGGCGATCTCGAGCAGCTTCTGCTCCTGCTCAGCCCCTTTGCACCGCATATCGTCGAGGAGATGTGGGAGCTGGAGGGCTTCGCCGCAAAGTACGGCAAGATGGCAATGCAGATGCCGTGGCCTGAGTTCGACCATGCAAAGACCATCGATGCAGAGCGCGAGATGGCAGTACAGGTCAACGGCAAGCTGCGCACCACCGTTCGCGTAGCCACCGATGCCGACGATGAGACCATACTCAATGCGGCACTCGCTGACGAGAAGATCAAGCGCCAGATGGAGGGCATGCAGCTCGTCAAGACCATCGTCGTCAAGAACAAGCTGATAAATTTGATTCTTAAGCCGGCAAAGTGATTGTTGACAATCCAATCTAAAACAGGTATAATACCACTGTTAAACAGCCGATTGTTGGCCCTTGAAGCGCCGCAAGGCGTGTCCGGAGGGAGGGAAATAAATGTCTGAAATATATGTCAAGGAAAACGAGTCTTTGGACAACGCTCTCAAGAGATTTAAGAGAAGCTGTGCAAAGTCCGGCGTTCTGGCTGACCTGAGAAAGAAAGAGTACTATCAGAGCCCCAGCGTTAAGCGCCGCAAAAAGTCTGAGGCCGCTCGCAAGAACAAGAACAAGCGTTATTACTGATTTAACCGAAAAAAGCTCCGCCACTCGGCGGAGCTTTTTTGCTGCAAAAATTCCCCCGCAGATATCACACTGCGGGGGAATTTTCCGACTATCTTTCTTATTCTTACTCTTTCGCGTTCTGGGCTGCTGCCTCGTGCTCTTCAAAGTAGTGGCGGGCATAGTCGGCGATTACGGGGACTATGTCTTTTATCTCGATGTTCGTTGTGTTGACGCAGAGATCGTAGCCTGCCTTGTCGCCCCAGCGGATGGAGGAGATAAGGTCGTGGTTGTCGGCACGGTTTTTGTCTATCTGGCGGATCTTGCGCTCAAGCTCTTTGTCGGTGAGCTTCTCATCGGCGCTTGCGCGCTTGCGGCAGCGTGCCATCTTTGCATCCATGTCCGCATACACGAACAGGCGGAAGGGCTTGTAGTTTTCAAGTATCGCGTCAGCACCGCGGCCGACTATCACACAGTCGCCCTTTTCGGCAAGCCCGCGGATTATCTTGTGCTGTATTCCGAGGAGCTGCGGGGCGCTGCTGGTGAGGAAATAGTTGAGTGAAAATGTGTGTGAAAACGTGAGCGGATAGCTGTAGTGCAGGCTGTTGTCGAGCACATGCTCAACATAACCGGCATCCATCTCGGCCTCCTTTGCAATGGCGGAGATGATCTCACGGTCGTAATAATCAACGTTGAGAGCATCTGCAAGACGCTTGCCGATTTCGCGTCCGCCGCTGCCGAATTCACGGCTTACGGTTACAATACGCATGTCATGTAGCCTCCTTTAGAAAATTATATCACAGGCAGCCTGTGCCGAAGCGACTGCCAAAAATAAGACAGAGTATTATATTTTGAAAGCGCCGACTGAATTCAAGCCGGCGCTTCGGTATTACAATCAGCCGTCGAGCGCGACGAGCTTGCCCTGTACAACGAATCTTGCATTGTCGTACTCATAGGTGCAGGTGGAGAGGGTGATGACGCGGTCATTTGCCGGGTCAACGTCAACATCGCAGGTGATGGAGGACTGGGACTTCATCTTGGTGAGCCAGGATGCGTACTCATCGGCGCTGTAGAAGTCGTGAGTGTAGGTGTCGGAGTCATAGTTGCAGATGTAGGCGGTGAAGATCTCAATCTTGTAGTTCTGCTTGGGCGTGTTGAGGTACATTACGGGGTGCTCATCGTAATAGGTCTGATCCTTGTAGCTGGTCAGGGAATTGAACATTGAGCCGTCCTTCATGTTGTGGCCGTATACGATAGTGTTCGTACCGGAGAACTCGGGGCCGCACTCGCAGTCGACAAACAGCGTGCCGCTGGAGTTGTAGCTGCCGTCAAGCAGGTGATGGAGGTACTCGTTATTGTCGTCGCCCTGGGCAACAGGGTAGTTTATAACGGTGTCCTTGCTGTAGAGCCAGCCGCAGACATCCTCGTTCTGAGAGAGAAGCTGATCGAAGTCAACCTTGATGGGTGAGACCTCTTTAGTCTCGTCGGAGGTGTCGTTCTCCTCAACGGGTGCCTCAGTAGCTGCGGGGGATTCGGTGGTGACATACTGCTCGCTCATCTCGTTATAGCTGCGCTGAGCGACTTTGTACTGATTGAGGGTGTAGAAGAGCTTGTATCCGCTGTAGCAGAATACGCCCACGCACACTACGCACAGTATAATGAGCAGGGTTTTTACGGTTTTATTCATTTTAATCTCCAATCTGCCGCCGGGCATGACAGTCAGCGTTCACGGTCACGGGCGGCATCAGCTTTTGTTATAATATCACGCTGCAGATTATACGGCGTGCATTTTTCTATAAGTATTATACAGCATTTTTCCCCATAATGGAAGAGTAAAATATCGCAATTTATCACAGGGAAACGGGAAGCGTTCACGGCTCACGGTGAAAATAATTAACGTCAAATATGACGGTCAAATCCGGATTTGGTTCCTGAATTATAAATTATTAATCCTCGTAGTCAAAAATCGCCTTTGATGCGAGATGCTTGCCAAACTCACTCTTCCAGCGCTTGTGAAGGCTGCATTCATCCCAGACGGGCAGAGCCTCGCGCGCAAGCTGAATGACTATCATAACATCATAGCGGTTGGCGCGGTCTATGCAGTTTTCGCGTATCGTGATGCCCTCTATCTCCGCGGGCCTGTCGCATGAGGAGAACAGCGCCTTTATTTCTTTCATGAGTGCCGGCTTATCATTTACGCCCTCGTTAAACTTTGCAATAATGCAGTGATTCATAACATTCCTCCGGAAATATATATTAAAAATCCGTTTTGCGTATTATCACCCATACCGCACATAATGTCAAGGCACTTAAACGGACAAGCCTTGCGCCGCGCCGCATAAAGTATTATTATATATAAAATAATATTTCAGGGAGCCAAATTCATGACGGATACGGGCAGAAAATATACGCTTGCGATAATAAGCATCAGCGACAAAATCAATGACGCAGGCTGCGCGGATGCGATATCAAAGCTGACAGAGCGCGAGGGCTGGGACGTAAAGTACAGGGCATGCGTCCCCTTTGATGATGAAAAAATAAAGAAAGAGCTCTTATACTGCGCGGATGAGCTGCGTGTTCAGCTTGTTCTGACGCTCGGCGGCACGGGATTTGCCGAGCGAGACACTGTGCCGGAAGTCACGCTCGCCGTCACGGAGCGCGAGGTGCCGGGAATAGCGGAGGCCATGCGCGCAGCCGGTATGCTCCAAACGCCCATGGCATGCCTCTCAAGAGGGAGAGCCGGACTGAGAAAGAGGACGCTGATAGTCAATCTCCCCGGCCGCGAGAAATCTGCGACGGAAAATCTGACTGCCGTGCTCGCCCCGCTCAGGCACGCAGGGCAGATGCTGTCCGGAATATAAAACTAATTTTCCTGCCGCGCGTAGTCGCCATGGACGCCGCCGGTTTTAGAGAGCAAACGGATATCTGATATCACCATGTCGCGCTGCACGGCCTTGCACATATCGTAGACAGTCAGTGCGGCGGCGCTCACGGCGGTCAGTGCCTCCATCTCCACGCCCGTGCGTCCGGCACAGGACACCTCGGCGCGTATATCAACGCACAGCTCCTCTTCATTAAGGGAGAGCGCAAGATCTATCCCGTCGATTATAACGGGGTGGCACATCGGAATAAGCTCCGGCGTGCGCTTTGCCCCCATGACTCCGGCAATCTGCGCCACGGTCAGCACGTCGCCCTTCTTCATTCCGCCGCTTTTTATAAGATTAAAGGTCTCCTCATTTACATAGACACGCCCTGCGGCAACTGCGGTGCGTACGGTCTCCGGCTTTTCGCCGACGTTTACCATTCTGGCGCGCCCCTGATCATTGAAATGCGTGAAATCCTGCATAACGTTTTCCCCCGGAAAAGTTTTATTTTAAAATTTATTATATTAATTTGATTTCACACTGTCAAGTGCGCTCAGGCGGCCTGAAAATGCGTATTTTATTTATTTTATTATATTAACAGGGAGTTTATTATGGAGCTTGTAGATATTTACGATGACGAGCAGCACAAGACGGGCAGAGTAATCGCACGCGATGAGACGCCGCGCCCCGGAGAGCATTTGCTGATAGTGCATCTGTGCCTCTTCAACAGCCACGGCGAGATGCTGATACAGCAGCGCAGCTTTGAAAAGGACAGATACCCCGGCTGCTGGGATCTCTCTGCCGGCGGCTTTGCCGACAGCGGCGAGAGTGCGGAGGGTGCGCTGATACGTGAGGTCCGCGAGGAGCTCGGTCTGCAGCTTAATCCGGCAGACCTGAAATTCATGCTGTGCGAGCCGTTTTCATACGTCTATGATTATATATATTTCGCCAGAAGAGATATAAATCCGGAGAAGCTCACACTGCAATCGGAGGAGCTTGCGGGCGCGAAATTTGCGTCTGGGGATGAGATCCTGCGCATGAGTGCCGAGGGCAAATTCGTCGACTATGAGGAGCAGCTTTTGCGGCGCATATTTAACTTCGAGCGCGGCGAGAGAACGACCGGACAGGTATGAACCTGCATCGTTGACAAGTCAGCATTTTTATATTATTATCACTCAAAATCCTCTGAATCGGAGAAAAACTTCAGATGAACGAAAAAAAGAAAAGCTCGGCAGCACTCAGCACGGCACTGATTCTCATAGCCGGCGTATTCTGGGGCAGCATGGGCATATTCGTTAGAAAGCTCGGCGAATACGGATTTGACTCCATACAGATAGTCTGCCTGCGCATGACAATAGCGGCAATAGTTTTCATGCTGCTGCATGTTATACTCGAGCGGGACTGCATATTAATAAAGCTGCGCGATCTGCCGCTGTTTCTCGGCCTTGGGCTGGGCAGCATACTGTTCTTTACAATCTGCTATTTCACCGCGATAAGCATAATGCCGCTCTCCACCGCGGCGATATTGCTGTATACCTCACCCATATGGGTCATGCTGATGTCCTGCGTCTTCTTCAAGGAGCGCCTGACTCTGCGAAAGCTTGCGGCACTTGTATGCGCATTCGGCGGCTGTGTACTCGTATCCGGGTTCAGCAGCGGCGGCATAACCGCAAAGGGGCTGCTTATCGGGCTCGGGAGCGGCATAGGCTACGGCCTCTACAGCATACTTGGCAGCGTGGCATTGAAGAAGTACTCGTCCCTGACTGTGACGACCTTTACCTTTATTATCGCCGCCGCCGGTGCGTGGTGTGTCTGTGCCCCGGCTGAAATGACGGCGATGATTGCCGGAACGGAGAATATCTGGGCTTTGCTGATGCTTGTCGTCCTCACGGGACTTGTAACGGCGGTTATCCCGTTTTCCGCATATACCGCGGGCTTAAAGAGCGTGGAGCCGAGCAAGGCCGCAATACTCGCAACTGTTGAACCGATGGTGGCGACGATACTCGGTGCCATCGTCTTTGCAGAGCCGATAACGGTTACCTCCGGCATCGGCATAGCTTTGATATTTGCCTCAGTAGTCATATTAAATCTCAAGAGCAAAAAATAAATAATATAAAATCAAGTGCCGCAGGACGTGAGAATAAAGCGTTCCTGCGGCAGTTTTATTATATATTTTATTATATCACGCGTTTTCCTTGACCCATTCGGCGGTGAATTCGGCAAAGCGGGAGGCGGCGGAGCACGGGGCGTCGGATACGACGGCAAGCGCTATCGTGCGGCTGGAGGGCGGGTCAATCGGACGTATCTCCACCCCGTCCGTATTCCCGCGCAGCAGCAGCGAGGGCATAATGCTCACGCCGAGACCCTGCCGCACCATTGCAATAACCGCATAGTCGTCCTTGGTATTAAATTTTACGTGCGGCGTCACCCCGGCGGCGTCAAAGGCACGGCGCGCGTCATGGTCAGAGGATTCGAGCAGGGAGATAAACGGCTCCTTTGCTATGTCCTCCACACGGCAGACGGACTGCGTGCAGAGAGCATGGTCCTTAGGAAGCACGGCGACGAGCTCATCCCTGTAGAGCGGGATGCAGCGGCATTTGTGTGCCGTCGGCAGGGCGATAAACGCGATGTCCACGTCCCCGTTAATTACCCAGCTGTCCACATCGTGGTAATCGCCGTTGAAAAGCTGAAAATCCACCTGGGGATATTCCTGCTGAAAGCGCATCATCAACGCCGGAAGCCAGTGCGTGGCGACGCTTGTAAACGTGCCTATGCGTATTCTTCCGCTTATGACCGTGGTTAGCTGCGCCGCCGCCTCATGCATAAGCTTCTCCTGCCGCACTATTTCCTGTATATACGGCAGCATTTTCTCCCCCTCCGGCGTGAGCCGCGCGCCGACCCTGCTGCGCTTCATAAGCGGCAGACCCAGCTCGGCCTCCACTGCGGCTATAATATGACTGACCCCGGACTGCGTCATTCCAAGCTCCTGCGCGGCGGCTGTCAGCGAGGCGAGCTCCGCGGTTTTCAGAAAGACCTCATATTTTTTTGTGTCCATACTTCAATTTCCTCTTGCGTTTTTTGAAAGAGCGTGCTATTATACGTCCAACGTATTATATTTTTTAATATAATATATTATAATTTGTAATTCGTCAAGAAGAAATGTTATTATAATTCTTCGGAGAGGAGTGCGGAGAGATGCGCATAGTTGTAAAGGTCGGAACCTCCACGCTGGCACATTCCACGGGCCGGCTGAACATACAGCGGATGGAGAAGCTCTGCAAGGTGCTCAGCGACCTGAAAAATGCCGGGCATGAGATTATACTTGTGTCATCGGGTGCAATAGGTATGGGCGTGGGCAAGCTTAGCTTGAGCGAGAGACCGAAGGACATGCCGACAAAGCAGGCCGCGGCGGCAGTCGGCCAGTGTGAGCTGATGTATATATACGATAAGCTTTTCACCGAATATAATCACATTGTCGCCCAGATACTCATTACCGCGCCGGACCTCGCCGAGGACGGCAGCCGCAAGAGCAACTTCCACAACACGCTTGAAAGACTGCTGCAGCTCGGCGCACTGCCGATAATAAACGAGAACGACACGGTATCCACCGAGGAGATAGTTATAGGCGACAACGACACGCTCTCGGCTGAGGTCGCGGCAAAGGTATCGGCAGAGCTTTTGATACTGCTCTCGGATATAGACGGCCTTTATGACAGCGACCCGCATAAGAATCCGAACGCGAGGCTCATAGAAGAAGTCGATAAAATAGACAGCGATATACTCTCGCTTGCGGGCGGTGAGGGCTCGTCCCTCGGCACGGGCGGCATGGTGACAAAGCTGCACGCGGCACAGATAGCGACAGATGCAGGCTGCGAGATGGTGATCGCAAACGGAAAGAACCCGGATGTGCTCTATGACATAGTAGAGGGAAAGCACGTAGGAACAAGATTTATTGCGGGAGGTAAATAA
>CAVAPH010000011.1:0-33493 GCA_963590455.1 bacterium
CTCTGATTAACTAATTTCTACCGTGCAGGTGTCCAACTTGCACTTGCAATTTGCGAATAAATTTCTGATATAAAAAGCCTGAATATCGGGTGGATGAGCGGCAAAACGGGTAAATATTATACGGGTAGATACTGTGAAAGAATTTTTTAAAAACCCAGACAACAAGAAAAAGATAATTATTACCGTATCGGTGCTTGCAGCGATACTTGTCTTTGCGCTGTCCTTTTCACTCTGGCGTGTATATACTCTTCAACGTGAAGAGCAGAGCCGTATTGACGGCGAAAATCTGAAAGCAGCAGCCCAGACGGCGGATGAGAAGACCGCACAGCTGGCACAGCAGGCGCAGGAGCAGCGCGAGGAAGAGCAGCGCACGGCTCAGCTCGACAGACTGCACGAGAGGACAACGAGCTTCAACGAGTCGCTTCTCATCCTCGTAAATCCCTGGAATGAGGTGCCGGAGGACTACAGCGTGCAGCTCGACACCGTGGAGGATTTTCAGGTTGATCGGCGCTGCGCAAGACAGCTTGCAAAAATGCTTTCCGACTGCAGAGCGGTGGGGGAGAACTATCTGCCCATAATCTGCTCTGCTTATCGAACCCAGGAGTATCAGGAGATGCTCTACAGGAATAAAATACTCCGTCTTCTGGCAGAGGGTGTGCCGAATAAGGACGCACCCGCCACGGCGGCAAAATCCGTAGCTCTGCCCGGAACAAGCGAGCATCAGCTCGGCCTCGCGGTGGACATCATCAGCGAGACATATACGAACCTCGACCAGTGGCAGGAACGCACCCCGGTGCAGCAGTGGCTGATGGCAAACTGCTGGCGCTACGGCTTTATCCTGCGCTACCCGAACGGCACAAGCGAGACCACCGGAATAATATACGAACCTTGGCACTATCGCTTTGTAGGCGTAGAAACCGCCAAAGCCGTAACCGAATCCGGCCTCGTATTTGAAGACTACCTCGCAAGCCTCGCAGAAGACGAGGGGTAAAAGATAAATAATATAATAAATAATAATGCCTCGGCACTGTAGCAGTATAATCTGCAACGTACAGCTGCCGAGGCTTTTTATTTTAATTATGTGTATTGCATGTGAAAAATATAACCTATGGCTCGGACCTGAAAACAACTTAAAAAATTACGGGAAAAATGTTGAACAGACAGTAAAAATAGTTTATACTGAGTTTTGAAGAATTTGTTACGAAAAGCAAATTCATGTGTAACGTTGTTTGAATGAGCGTGTAAATACATACGTAGAACACAGGCGGCTTGTTGTTGACAGACATAGATGCGTTAGATATAATTTGTAGTAGTAATTCCTAATAGATGAAATAAGTAGGCCCTGACTGGCGATGCTCTCTTGTGAGAAATGTACAGTCATTAAAAATAAAAAGAGACAGGAGAAAAGAGAAATGAGCGGAAGACTAAGGAAAATACTTGCTATGGTATTGGCAGTGCTGCTGATGACGGCTGTGCTTTCCGTGCCTGCGTTTGCTGACGATGGGCAGAAAGACATGGCAAAACGCTGGAATATCATGCTTGTAATCGACGGCAGCGGTTCGCTTTATCAGACAGACCCGGACAAACTCAGATATGAGGCGATAGATTCCTTCCTTGCAGTCCTCCAAAGTGAAGGCAACTGCGTTGGTGCAATCGTATTTTCCGGGAACGGCACAGAGTACGACAGCGATGAATACATGAGCCGCGGCATAATGCTTGATACCGGCCTTATCGAACTTGATGCAGCGTCACCTGACGGCGGAGACGCAAAGTCGTACCTGAGCGAGTCGATTCGCGCTGCCGGGGTTGCACAGAGCAGAGAAGGCGCAACAGACATCGGCACCGCACTGCTTACTGCGCAGGAACGTCTTTCCGCACTGGATAATGGTAATGATTCTGCTATCTTTCTCTTTACCGATGGCGAGACTGATCTGAAAACGCCGGGAACACTGCAGAAGTCACAGGAGAACCTGAAGACTGCTACAGGCAATATAAATGATGAGGGCATTAAGCTCTGCGGCGTCTATCTTAATGATCAGGGAAAAACCAACTCCAAGGAAGTTCGCAGTATTGTCTGCCAGGCTAACGGCATCAGTGACAGTAATCTTAATCTTGGTGATATGTATGTGGAAATCACCGATGCGACAAGCTGTGCGTCCTCCACGGATAAATTCATGTCGATGCTTGGATTCAGCGTGCCTGACGGGGATTATGACATAATCTACAGCAGCGCTGACAGAAGCTTCAGAGTTCCGGGCGTTGGTGTTGAAGAGGCAAATATTCGCCTTAGAACCGTAGACGGCAACGCACTTCCGGACACCCTTGATGTTACAATTACGGCACCCGACGGAACAGTGCTTTCCGGTGCTTCAGCCGCTGCTATATGCACAAGCAGCAAGACCTACAGAAACTACAAGATTTCTGCACCAATGAGCGGAACATGGACAGTACATATCGAAATTCCGGGAGATAACCAGATCGGTATTTCATATGCACCTATTTTCAGCACTTATGTTGGCGCGTCAATCAGTGTTTCGCCTGCAGCAGACCAGCTGCACGTAAATATGGATGCGAAAGTGACGGCCAAACTCACTCAGGACGGCAAAGAGATCACCGACAGCAACGCATACAAAGAGTACACGTGCAAGCTCACGCTTACTGATACATCTAACGGTGAAAAGACTGAATATGATATCCCGATGAACGGCAACGGTGAGTTCGTTTATACTCTGCCGCTCGAAACTTATGGAGTGTTTGACGCACAGGTAAGCTTTGAGTGCGACAAGGTCAATCCTAAATCGGATATTCAGCTCTGGGATCTGACAAACAGAGCACCTCGTGGCACAGCGTACAAGTCTGTCTCACTGACATACGGACTGTTCCAGAGCGCAACCTGTGAAATCGATTTAGCAGGCGAATTTACTGATGCAGAAGACGGCAGTAATCTTACGCTCAGCCTTGACAGCGCACGCTCCACCTGCAATACCTCTGCCGTGACAGTAAGCGGACAGACACTCAAAATTAAAACCGCAGATATCAGCAGTGAGAAGGAGTCAAGTCTGATCGTATATGCCACCGACACACAGGGCGCGTATGCGGAGATGAAGATTAATATCACCGCAAAGAACATGACCGTTCCCTGTATATTAATGATTGTGGCTGCGATCATTGTTATATTCCTTATTATTCTCTTCTATCTGAGAAGCCTGCCAAAGCTCACCGGCGAATGCACTATCGAATTTGAATATGACGACAAAAGCGTTACGTGCAAGCTTCCGCTTCTCGGGAGCGAATGCAAGCGCAGCATGGACGTGGCGAGCATGATAGCTTTGCCGGTTGGACAGAAATATATCTCCGAAGGCTGCCGTGAGGCAAAAGTCTCTTCAGAAGAAGTTATGACCTATCTTAGCGGCTTGAGTGAGCTCTCCAAGGTGAAGCTGTCCGTTGCTAAAGGAAAAGAAGGACGCAAGACCGTCGGAATTATTCGCGTGAAGCAGGGCAAAGGCAGAGCGCAGAATGTTTATGACAGCCAGGTAAGAGTCGGAGCAAACGGCGAAGCAATTACAATCGGTTATTATTCCGCTGGCGGCATATACCAAGATGATGAATCGTTTGTAGAAGATGATGACCTTTTTGGCGGCAATACAGATAACCACAAAATAAACCTGAACAAGGAAGATGCCCCCTCTTCTCCGTTCGATGATGATTAAAATAAAATAAACCGGAAAAATATACGGAGGTTAATTATGGATAGAAATCAGCAGAAGGAATTCGAAAAGCAGATGAAGCGGCTCAAGGACGACAAGATCTTCCCGCCGATGAAACGGAGTATTGTCAAGGGTACACGTTATCTTATAATAAGCCTTGGCGGTACCGGTGCAGATGCACTTTTCGGAATAAAGAAAAAGTTTGAAGAGATAATACCCGAGGAACAGTATGAGGATTGCGTAAGACTCCTCGCTATAGACACTTGCAGCGACACAAAGCAGTGCACAAAGAAGGTCGTTGATGAGGATGGCTCAGAGCAGGTTGAGGTCATAGACACGCTCAGCGATCAGCAGTTCTTCTTCCTCTCCGGCGCGGCAGCAAGAAACGTCGTGACGCACTCTGTCGGCATGGTTGATGACTGGATCAATCCGGACCTCCCTGCAATGATAAAGAATGATCAGGATCTGTTGACCGGAACGGGTGCCTCGGCTATAAGACAGATTGGCCGCGTGACGCTGTTCCCGCAAAATACCGTAGAATCTCTCCAGGGCCGTATCAGCTATCTTGTCAGCCAGCTTACAGACACGACGGCAGATAAGCTCAAGGTAATGATAGTTGCCGGTATTGCAGGCGGCACCGGCTCCGGCACTGTAATTGACATAAGCTATCTTATAAGACATTTCATTGAGAACATGCCCGGCAGCATAAGCAAGCGCACGCAGTATGCAGGCTTCATCCTTCTTCCGCCGACAGGCAGAAGCACAAATGCAACGGATATTAAGAAGGGCAATCAGAACGGCTATGCGGCGCTCAAGGAAATAAACCAGTTTATGACTCTGGCAGAGCGTGAGGAGATGTATTCTCATAAGTACGCCGGAATCACGGTAAAATCCGATAAGAATATATTTGATGTCTGCTACCTGATGGACGGTGTTGCACACGGCGTTTCAATGGGCAGCAACGCCAGAGACTTTGTCGTGAACGTTGTGGCTGAATGCATGGTGGATATGCTCACATCCCAGCCTGTCGACGGAAGTGCACCGCAGACGGTTGACGCATTCATGAACGATGCAAGCACCTATGCCAGCGCAATGGTGAGAAGCAAGTCTGAGAACGATGCACCTCGTGATGCTGACTACAGATATTGTGCTATCGGCCACTGCGAGGCAGAAATTCCTGTGGCTCTTATGAAGGCCTATGTTGCACAGAAGGTATTTGAGAAGATGTATAACGTCTTCAAGAAATGCGACAGAGTTGAGGCGGATGACGTCAGGGCATTTGTAAAGAGTGTCACCATGCCTGACAGTAAGGTTTCTGAACAGGCAATTAAGAGAGCTGTTGATCAGAGCGTTGAGGTGATGTTCAAATCCTTCAACAACCTTAAGGGCGGACCGTTCTACGTTAATAACCTTCTCTGCCATGTGCCGGAGATTACCGAAGAGTTCAAAAAACAGATGAAGCTCTTCCGTCCGAATTCGGCAAGCAAGGAGCAGCTTGATGCTATTGCTGCTTACTCTATCAGACTCAACCATGATACCTATGACGTATACACAGCTGTCATGGAGGGAATGCGCGAGATTATCGCCAAAGAAGCGGATATCGAGGCTTATTCTGAATTTACGGAGAACAGCTATTCCTTCTGCCCGATAAACGTAACGGATGCAAGCGGCGCAGTCAGAAAATATCTCGACGGCCTCGTCAGCGGCAAGCGCGTGGAGAAGCTTACCAACGAGATGCTTGAAGAGATGATCAAGAACAGGAACGAGTGGACGCAGATTTTTATGAAGGATAAGGTCTTGGGCGAAATGAACCTGCCCAAGGTCATCCGCAAGTTCTGGAACGAAAAGCTCAATACATTTATCGGCTCTACGATAGAGGACTTTCTCATTAAGTATTACTCCGGCGATCCTCAGGCCTGCTATGACAGCGATGATCCCGAAAGCTCAGAGGAAGCGCTTGAAAAAGCTGCAAAGGAGCTTTATGATCAGATGTTCGGCGTTGCCGGCAAGGCCCATCCGATGGCTGACTTTACCAATGTCGGCGGACTGACGGAATCTGATTTTAACGGACATAATATAATACTTGTCCCCGAGCAGGCGCCGCATCTCATGAAGAAAATAAAAGAAGTTGCTGCAGCAAGAGCCAGCGTCGGCAATCAGGTTGCTGTCTACAGCAGCTTTGCAAATGATCGTATATCCAGCTATGCGCAGTACACAGGTATACCGGCCTTCAAGCTCAACTGGGTTTGCCGCGCAGAGAGTGATTATGAGGAAGCACTTGCCGGTGCAAAGCAGGGTCTGCACATGTCAGAGTCCAATAAGGGCCGCCTGTGGCGTGAATTCCCGAACCTCATTCCGGAAAGCGCATGGAAGCTTTCACCCAAGCAGGATTACTATAATAGGCGCGAGAAAGTCCTTGCCGATATGGCACACAACCTCTTCAAAGAAGCAAAATCCCTCGGCCTCACAAAGTCAGTACCCATTGCAGCAGGCGCAAACTTTGAGGAATACACCGTGGAGATACTGCCTAAGGAGCTGCGTCCGGACGAGCAGGCCTACAAGGAATTTGATCTTGCATCTGAGGACTCCAGAGTCAAGGATGATAAAGCGGCGGAAATTGATAGAAAAGCCGAAGAGTGTGCGCAGAAGCTCTTTGAGATCCTTGAGAGTAAAATCGCATCCGGTGCTGATATGCAGTATCTCGATAAAGCACTTGAAGAATGTGATAGCTCGGTGAGCTTTGCGCTTAAGAAGCTCAAGACATCACAGACTGTCCTTACCAGCAATCCGAACATAGAAAAACCGGCTGGCTGGGATGAGTACATTGCCGGATGCATGCTGCGCAAAATGCCTGATACTATGAGTGCTCTTCGCGGTACTGTCGCGGTGTTCAAGAAGCTGCGCACAAAAGTTGATGCAGCTATCCAGGGTATGGGTGCAAAGCTTCTCTTTGCGCGTTACCTCACCGTTGGCCTCTTTAATTACAATGCGGATTACTATCAGTGGGAGTATATCGCTGCAGACGGCAGTGATGAGGTTCTCGTTGAACTGGAGCCGGAGGACAAGATTCAGAAGACTGCGGAGTATTACTTCATGTACGAGGCCGTGAAGAAGCTCGATGCGGATCAGCTCGAAGGTCTGAGCACTCATTATGATGAGATGACTGCATATGATGGCAAAGCAGAGCAAATCGAGAAGAAGCTGGCTCTCAAGGCAAAGGCAAAAGAACTTGGCGAGGAAGTTGAGAAGCGCTTTGCCGACAAGACTAACCCCGACAAGCTTACTGTGATAGGGTCCACCGAGTATGCCAAGAAGGCCGAAGCTAAAGGCTATGACGTTAAGGCTATACGCGCATTCTATAAAGAACTTGCCGAACAGCTTGAAGACCTTACTTTTGAATTGAAGGACAGAAAAAGCCTTTGATTTGATATAATTTCCGGCTTTCTGCGTGGAGATTGATGTAATAAATAAACACAGTCTCCACGCGGGAACAGATACAAAGCAATAATCGAGAGGGTAGAAAAATGAAAGTCTCCGAAATGATTCAGGCGAAGTATCCCATTGAGTACTATGTCAGTTATGAAAAGAGCACGCGAGCGGTCACAGTCAGTTTTTCCGAAAAGATTGACGCGGACATTGCTGAGCGTGTTAACAGAGGCTTGAGCAGGATGCTCATAGACACGACGGACGGCGACAGTTATGGCGCGGTGGAGATTTTCATAGATACAATATCAAACGGACACGTATACTGCGTGTCCGTCTCCGGCATAGATAATTACTATGTTGTCGACAGAAATCCTGTTGATGCAATAGTATGGATTATCTATGCCGTTTTTACTCAGCGCGACTGGCTGCAAAAGCTCAAGAATTGCGATATTTCCTCACGCCTGTTATCCGCAAACCAGCAGTATATATCTGCTGTGCTGCTGAAAAGTGCAAACCGGCAGTACACATCTACTGTTGGCAAGGACAAAATAGCCGAGCTTTATGATAAGCTTTGTGCTGTGCCGGAAAAATTGATTTCGCAAGCTCCGCTCTTTTCAGCACAGCCCATTACAGAGGAAGTTTCTAAACAGTGGGAGGGCGGCTTCCTGCGTAAACGCCGCAGCGTGAAGAATGTTCAGCTTGGTGAACTGGCAGAAGAGCTGTACGGCAAAAGTGATTTTATGCCGGAGATAAAGGCTTTCTGCAAATTCATAGTGACAACCGATATTTACAAGAAACGTCTGGAAGAGGCAGAGCAGTATCTCTACAAAAAGCTTGCTGATATGCCGTGCCTTGCGATTAAAAACGTAATTCTCAGTCTTGAGAGCCTATCGAAAGATGCCGAGAATGCACCGGATGAGAGCGAACTGGAGGATGCTCTTGAAAGATGCCTGATGAACTTCAGCCTTTCAAAAGACAGTCTTTCCGCAGCGTTTCAGACGGTTGACGAGTACTATCTCAATGCTGCAAGGTATTATCTCACGGGCCAATTTTTTGAACAGCTGTTCAAAACGCCTCTTATCGTCTCAATAAGACAGCAGAGAGAGGATACGATTGCAAAACTTAATAAGCTTCGCAGCGATCTCAACCCGTTCTGCTGCCTGCCGGATATTGACGATGAGAGCGAAATTCTGGGTTGGAACAAGCTTGCCGATATTCAGGAGAGCGATATTAACTCGTCTGACCGCCAGTGGACGCCGACACTTACGAACAAGCTCCGTGAGTATTTTCTCTATTCAAATCCATGTACTCTGTTTATTTGCTCAAGCGCACTCTACTCGGATCCTGACTCCCCGTATTTGCGAGAGGATGCCAGCGTAAAGCCTGTGCCTATGACTGATAACAGGACTGTTGTTGTCTTCTGGGCGCAGCCGCACAAAGAGGGGAGTGACGATAATGTCTGACATGCTTACCCAGCTGAGAAAAGATTTCTCTGATTTTACATCTGCTGTGCGACCGGAAAAGGGCGGAAACCGCATTGCAATGAGCAGCAATTGGAAAGGGAAAACACCCGGTGTCAGAAAAATTGAAGTCCGTCTGACAGGAATTAACCCGCTGACCGGCAAATCCGTAGACAATGCGAATGTGTGCGGAGTGTTCACGGTTGATAATACAAGCTACAAATCAGATGTTCTTACGTATCACGGTGAGTACCAGCTTAGATTTATGGCGATATTAAGCAGCGGTGAGATTCTGGAAGATTTCATCGAGCCAAAAACAGTTGAATTTGTCAACCCGTCAAAGAAACCTGTAGTTCACTGCGAAATCAAAAAGCTCTCAGGCTTTACTCAGGTTACAGTTGACTGCAACTGCTGGAGAATAGCTGAGAATAATATATGGCTGCGTTTCGGGAATCATTATCAGCCGGTCCCCAAACCCAAGTCAGAGGCAAAGATAACAAACTGGATCGTTCCAACTGAAGATAATATAAGAGTGGAATATTCACCTGAACTTAGAAAGCATCTGAAGTGACACAGCATCGCAATTCGGAAGAAAGGTCGGACATAAATAAATGGAGTTTTTTTGCGCAAAATGTCAGAAAAAGCATAAGGTAACGGAAATCGCCGCTGACCTGTGGAGTATATGCAAAGAAGAGGTATCCAACACAATAAAGAATATTAACCAGACTATGGATACATCTCAGGATACATCGTTCATTGAGAAGGTCGGTGAGGACAAGCCGATATATCATAAGTTCAGAGATCTTGTCGGGCAGAGCAAGGACGAATTTGCCAAAGCGACAATATACAGTGTACACAACAGCTTAAATAAATTCGTAAAAAATGACACGCATATAGGGCTTGATACAATGATGCGCGGCGATAAGCTCAGACAGATGCCCGGATTGCAAATTGTTGGTGATACAGCAAGCAGAGGTATAGATATAAACCTGAATGCCATAATTTTATTTTATAATAAATATGCGGAAAAAACTCAGGATGAAATCAATGCCTTTAATAATTATTTAGCGCTCATTCCTAATGATCTGATGGATGAAAATCTATGCAGCAAGAGAGTGACGTTTTATTACAATAAAATAAACTATCAGGGGCAGGAGGAATATGTCCTCGAACGCGTTACAGATGAGAACAATGTCCCCTTTGCAGTCGATGGAGAAATGCTCGGATTTGTGAGGACGTGCCCGTATTGCGGCAGCAGAATCTCACAGGCTGTCGGCAGGGCACCGGAGATAGTCATTGCACTGACGGGAAGTCCGCGTGCAGGCAAAACATCCTGCCTTACGGCACTCACAAGCGCACTCAGCTCAGGCAAGTACGCGGAGTATGACCTCGGAATTCAGTCAATGCAGCATGATAAGCTCTGGAAAAGCCTTGCCGAAGAAATGATCCTCTATCAGCAGTGCATTAAGGTCAAGAAAACATCTATTGATCAGAATGAGGTATCATCTTATTCTGTGCTTGTTCGCTTCGGAAAACAGAAGCGAGTGCTGACCTTCGTTGATATGCCGGGCGAATTCTGGCAGAGCGGTGAAGGCTTGACAGCTGAATTTTTCAGGCAATATTCCGGACTCTATCAGAATATAGACTGCATTTGGTTCCTTATCGATAAAATTTCCGTATATATGTACGATCTCGGCCATAAGGATCGTCAGAACGAGGAGCAGAAGCGTATTGCTGAACAGACGGCAGATGATAAGGATGTTATAGAGCAGTCAAATCCGTCCAATATAGACGCAAACTTCAGAACCTTGCGCAGCCAGCTTGTGGCATGGGGTAAGGAGATGCCGCCTGTTGCGGTAATCATCAGCAAGCCGGATGTCTATGTCGGAGAAGAGGACACTAATGCCGTTAACCAATACAAACTTTTCCCGATGCAGGGTGATGTCCCCAGCGTAAACCTCAACGAGCTGACGCGAGTTCTTCAGCGCGACAGAAGCGGCCAGTATTTCCTGCGCGAGGAGAAATTCTATAACAGAGCGCGTGACGTGCGCAGCTTCGTTTATAAAAAGAGCGTGGCACTTTTCCGGGCAATAGAAGATAACTGCCCTCAAAAATTTTATATATCAATGGCAGCATATGGGCGTCCTGCAGTAGACAATCTCAACCAGAGCACCAGCGGGCCGCAGCCCTTCCATGAGATATTCCCACTCATATGGACGCTTGCAGTTAACGGTGTGCTGAACATAGCGCATAACTACAAGCAGACAGAGTATAATATATTCGGCGGATTTAAGAATGCGATCGAAGGCACGAAACTGGCTGCGTTTGATTATAAATCACGGCCCCAAAGCAAAGGGCGTACAGGCAAAGAAGCAAAGACTGATTTGATTATTTACAATGACATCGCAAGCAATCTCCTAATGAAGAACGACGGATACGTAACAAGTGAATTAACACGTTGAGCAGGAGTGAAACCAGATGAGTTATCAGCATTATCAGTTTATAAGGATGGGTTATAAGTACCTAAATACAATAAAAGGCGAAACATACGTAGATCTGGATGCAAATTCAAGAGATCAGACAGTAGAAAAGTTCCCGGCTCAGATTATCGGAGACGTAAAGAAATACGGAAGCCTTGATCATTTTCTCAGAACGGACCTCAACGAATTGCTGACTTATTTCAAAGTAAGTTATCCCGGCAAGCCGCCAATTGAGGTGCTGGCCAAGGTCACAAGAAAGAAAAATTCAGTTTCCGTCGGCAGGTTTACGCAGTGCTTTGGTTGGCAGTGGACCATCCAGCAGTCCCAAAATGTGGACGACAAGCCAGACGAGAATGTACCTAATGCACCTATAGAGAGATTCGAGACTATAATAGACACGCCGTTCTATACGGAGAGCGAGGTTGACGCCCTGGCAGAGGGCGTTGAAATTCCAGAGCAGGCAACGTCAACTATACCGAAGATAGACGTGAATATTAAGCCGGAGGCGCTCAGAGCAGTGTTTTACGGCGCAATGCTTTGCTGGCTCAGAGGAGATCCGGCAGTGCAGATCGCAGTACCGTCCGGCGTGGATTACACGGCCTATGTAGTTGCAGCTGTAAGAAAAATATATTCTTATTTCCCGATCGGATTGCGTACAGAGGCAGGCTTCTGCTCATATTTGCCCAGAGAAAAGGCCAGAGAGCTTCCTGCAATTTTCCTCGGATTTATTCCGGAGAGCATGGCAGACGCAAAAACTGTGTTTCTGGACGGCTCGAGTGTCACAGCAATAAACGCACTCAATGAGGGAACCGGCCTTACAAATCTCAATCTGTTCATAGATTATACCTGCAGACTCAAAGATGAGGAGCGGACTCACTTTATACGCAATGTATATGCAGATTCTGAGGAATCAGGAGCTGCAATTGCCTCTAATAACATTACGCCTATAAAGTATTCATACCTCGGCGATGCCATCCGCTTATTGACTCAGCAGGGTGACATTCAAAAATGGAAGCAGTTTTATTCTGCCTTTGACAAGTATCCCCATTCAATGCGCGAAGACATAGATATAGCTATCCGCGGAGAATTGACGGCGGATATGCTTAAGGCGTCGATTATGGCAGATGGCGAAGATGTAACAACTGCCGAGGGTATTGCAGCTGTTATGAAGGGCTATAATGCGCTGTGCGGCAAAAATCAGGGATGGTCTGATACGGCATGGGAAGCTATGTGCAAGCTCCTCAGAACGAGGACGCATATAGACACGAACGGATTGTTGAGCTTTGCAAAAACTTATCGTGCAGATCTGAACAACATCATAAGCAGAGAACGGGAAGCCTTGATTTACATAGACCTTCTTCGCAAAACTTATGACGAGATCAGCAGCCGTGAGCTGACAAAATCAAAGCAGGTGGAGCCGGCACTGGCAGATGCAAAAGAACTGTATGCTGCGGCTGAGAAAGTATATGAGAGCTATGAGTCCGAGGAAGCAAAGGAATTTGAAGTTGAGGCTCAAGGACTTGTACAGAGACTTGAAAATTTGCTGCTGGAGTTCAGCAAGGATAACGCCGAATTAAAAGAAAAGCTTGAAAATTCCGGCGAATACTTTGCAGCACTTAAAATTTACAAAGAGAATTTTAAGCTTATAGCTGCAATGGAGAAAGAAAAGAGAGATGAACTCTGGAAAACGCTGCAAAGTCTGCGCCCAAAGAGCTTCACGGAGTATATAAACGCACTGAAGCTCTATTGCGGGATTGGTGAGCGAAATATTACGCTTGATGATATATCACGTCTTTCCGAAAAAGAAAAAATAATTGTCATCAACGACCTCGTTTCCTTTGCAGAACTTCCGCTGGAGCTGACAAATAAGAACAAGGCAAGGGACATTTCAAACCAGATTTACTTTATGGAGGAGTTCGCCAAAAGGCTTTCTCCGAATTACAGCCTGAGAGTCAAATACGATGGCAATCCAGTTGATGCGAAGCTGCTTAGAAATCTGGCGGATTGCAAGCTCACGTTAAAGGATGTCAAAGATTCTGAAAAGGTTAAAAGATTACTCTATGCGCTGATATTTAACGGTGCGTACAGAGTGCGTGACATTCCGGCAATTTGTGCAATGACAGAGGCTTGTGAGCTCAATGCATATAAGTTCATATTCCAGAAGCTTATTGCCGGTAAGTTTGGCAAAGCAGATGAGAAAGACTACTACGCAGCATTTGACTGCCTGTGCAGATATGTTGTCCCGAAGCAGGATGAAACACCCACCGGTTGCCTTGAAATGTGGAGTCAAAATGTGGACGACGTCTCAGAAGAGGCGGAGGATGCTTTTGAAAGCTATCTGAAAGCGTACAGGCGTGCAATGAAGCCCAAGACCGAGGGAGTCAGCCCCGCCCTTGCCATTGCTCTCGGTGTACTCGCACTGCTCCTGTTGGCGATGTCTGTAATACTCTTCGTCAAATACAGGAAAAATACAGTTCAGATAAGCACTGCCGAAAATCAAATAGATCTGCTGGAGCAGCAGCTTGACGACAGCTACGCGGTCAGCCTCTTTGGCGAGGAATTCGATGAGTATGCAGAACGCTTTGAGAAAGCATGCAACAAGGGAGAAAACGCAGACACAGTAAAAGCCTATTATGATAAGCACAATATCGAAGAAGTAGTTTGCACCTATGGCAATCAGCAGGTGAAGTGGGGCGAGTATGTCTTCTGGACGTTTGTGTTTGCTTCTGATGATGAAGGCAACATCACACAAGAGGCGATCAACGCAGCACAGCTTAAAATCAACAGCGCGGT
Source organism: bacterium (assembly GCA_963590455.1). Classification (GTDB taxonomy): domain Bacteria; phylum Bacillota; class Clostridia; order Oscillospirales; family Oscillospiraceae; genus Limivicinus. The sequence goes on from CAVAPH010000011.1 coordinate 13,867, forward strand.
TGCCCTTATGCACCCGACCACTATGCCGGAAGCCACTCCGAATGTGATCGATTCGAAAGATGAAACGAATGCTTCTGAAACTGAAAAAGCCGACAGTACTTCTGAAGATGGTAACGTTGGCGAAAATGACGTGTATAATAACTCAGAAGCAGGCGATGCGGAGCCGCAGGAAAATCAGCAAGGTGAAGAAGCCACTGCAGCAGGAGCTCCCGATCAGACAGACCCGGCAGCCCAGACAGAGCCGGCAAACCAGAACGATGGCAGTCAGGAGCCGGATCCTGAACAAAACGATGCTCAGCAGGCCGATGGTGAGCAGACCGGTGACGCAGAGAATGACCAGCCGGAGGAAACTCCAGAGCCTACTCCTGATCCGAAACCAGTGCAGGAAAGCAGCGATCCTGTCGAAGAGATCATCGAGATGGTGAGAGCTCTGTTTGACACAGCAAAGGCAGCACTCGGCAGAACAGTAAATTAAACAAAAGCCCGCGCCGACCTGGCATGGCTGGCGCGGGCAGATGAAGGAGAATTAAGGTGGCTTGGAAGAACAATAAGGGCAGCTCAGGCGGATCTCGCAGCTTGTTTGACGACGACGATGACGACGACTATTCCTATGACAATAGCAGCAGTTCATCAGGTTATAACAGCGGCTACGATGGTTTCGGAGACAACTCCGATAGCCTGTTTGATGAGGGTTCCCGGAATTATTGGCCCAAGCCTGAAAAAAAGAGCAACCCGGTCACGTACATAATTGCCGGATTCATGGTGCTGTTGGCACTGTTTGTGTTCCTGCACTATGGAAAGCAGCTTACCGGCTTTCATGGTGCGGTAGTAACACCGGCACCGCAAGAAATCAGCACCCCTATCGTAAACACTCCAAAACCGACCAACGTGGTTGCGAGCACCCCTATACCGACGGTTGCGCCTACACCCACGGCAGCACCGAAACAGTCGCCTGAGCTGACCAATCGCTATTTCAGGAGACAGCTGAACAGCAGCCAGCAGGAGGCATATGACAAGATCAGGGATGGCGTCGCTGTACACGCCGAGACAATCAGTTTTGAGACATCAAATAAAGATGAAGTCTATCTCTTGGCATGCTATGTTTCATATGATTATCCGGAGTATTTCTGGTATCGAGGCGGTGGAAGCTGGACATGCCAAACGACTAACGCTACATATTTGTATAAAATAGAACTCAGGCCTGAATATGAGTACACAGCAAGTGAGTATCAGAGTTATGCAGCAGTGGTTGAGGCAGCATTTCAGCCAAAGATAGATGAGCTTTCCGGCTGCTCCGACTATGAAAAGGTTGTGGGAGTTTATGAGTACCTGATTGATTATGCGGAGTACGATGATGCCTATACGGGGAAAAGCATTTACGAGATGGCCAGAGATCATCGTGCGGTGTGCGAGGGATATGCCAGAGCAACCCAGTACATGCTAACAAAGCTCGGTGTGGAGACACTGTATGTCGTCGGAAATGCCGGTAACGGCGAAGGTGGTATGGAGGGTCATGCGTGGAACATTGTAAAGCTGGACGGCGAGTACTACAATGTAGACACAACCTGGGGTGACCCAGTTGGTGATCCGCTTTATGAGGGCAGTTCGCAGAACATGACTCATGCGTATTTATGCGTTACAGATATTGATCTGCAAAATACACACATGAGAGATGATAATCCATACCCCACCTGCAGCGGCACAAAATATAACTGGTATCGCCAGAATAACCGGTATATGGAGACTTATAACGAAGATCTCATAGCAAGCTGCATCCATGGATACGGAGTAGAAACTGAAATTCAGTTTGCCACGGATGAGCTGTATAACGAGGCAATGAATAAACTTTTTGACAACGGCAGAATGTTTAATGTTGCAAGTAAGGCATTAGGAACAGGAAATGCCTCGATAAGCTACGTTTACACTTACTATGATGATATGCGGGTAATATCGGTCGTATTAAATTAAAATAAAATACTAAGCGATGAAAGGAGTGCAGCTGAAGAGCTGTAAAGGGTAATGAGAAACGAAGAGGTTAGATTCAATTGGCTGCTTATGCTGCTTACAATTGTGTTTGCGGCAGCGGCATGGTTCGTATCGGCATTTTTGCGCGTAAAATTAGGACTTGAGCTTCCGCGCTTTGTCCTGATGGGTATTTGCTTTGCTGTGACCGGATTGATAATTGGGGCGGTGGTCTGCATTACAAGCAAGGCCTGCGGCAGCTTCGAGGCCAATATACTTACCGGCCGCCGCAGCGGCGGAATTGTGTTTGTGTACATTCTGATAGGTGTAATTGTACTCTTTGGTTTGGGAGCTTTGATAGAGTACGTATACGAACTGGATTTTGATAATTCTGATGCAACAGCGTATGTGTTTCTGATAGATGATTCCGGGTCAATGTCCGGAAATGACGAGACAATGGCAAGGTACGATGCTGTAAATGAATTGCTCGACAGTTGTGACGATGATTTAACGTATGTTGTTTATAGCTTTTCTGATGAGATAATACTGTCTGAAGTTGGCAAAGCAGGTGACGGACAGGTTGAATTTAGCGATTACGGCGGTGGGACGTATATTCGCGGCGCGCTTGAAACAGCATTAAATGACTATAATAACGGAGTCTGGGACGGCGGAAAAAATCCCAAGTTTGTGCTTCTTACTGATGGTTATCCGAATGATGTACATTATTATCAGGACCTCGACACCGTGCTTGAGGGTTATTCTGAAAAAGGCCTCATGATCAGCTGTGTGGGTATGATTGAAGCTGATGAGAATTTGCTTGAATATATTTCTGACGCTACCGGCGGCGTTACGGTGAACGTCGAGAATGTGGATGGGCTTGGCACTGCTATGACAACGGCGGCAAAGAGCGGTGCAGCGAGAGACCTGTTCTCATACAGACGCGGCACCGATCTTAATTACGTCTATGCCATTATCAGAGTGCTTGCGATTACAATACTCGGCACAATTATCGGAATACTCAGTGCAATCTGCTACGGCGACAGCGATTACGCAAAGAGCATAATGATAATCGGTGCATGCAAATCCCTGGTGGCAGGCCTTGTGCTGGAGTTAGGCATAAACTTGCTCGATATTGCAGATCTGTGGTGCTGGCTTGCAGCATGGGTCATAATGTGTACCGTGTTCACTCAACGCAAATTTGTAAGATTAACTATCAATACAGATCATGGTTCGGTCTTCTCCTGATCGCAGTAAAAAACAACAATCGGCGGCATCGCGCATTGCGGTGCCGCCGATTGAAATTCATCCACCATATCCATCGTTTCGTTCGCAGATGAAGTTGCGGAGCGTGTTGGTGTATTCGTCTATGCTGGTCATCATTGCGAGGTGGCCGCCTTTCAGATCCCACACGACGGTGGGGGAGGGCATCAGGTCGACAAGATTCTGCTTGAGGCTGTCGCAGAAAATGGTGTCGTCCTTGGAGAAAAAGATTAAAACTTCGTTTTCAAAGGCTTTGAAGTCATCGCGGGTCTCCGTGGCAAAATGATTTCGAATGTCGGCGAGCAGTGTGTCCATCAGCACGAAGTACTCGTTTGACATGGAGCTTCGGCAGATATCGATGATGTCCATGAAATCGCGGCGCATCTTCTTGTCCTTGATCAGCTTTACCGCGGCTATCTTAAACATGAGGACAAGCGCCCAAATCGGCAGCTTCCTGTCCATACGAAGGTTGCGTTCGATTTTCTCTGGGGCAAGCATCTTTTCAAAGACAGCTATGCCGTCCGCGTCCACGTCTTTGCCAAGCCCGCAGGTGCCGGAGAGAATCATGCCCTTGACGGCATCGGGGTGGCGCTTTGCGATTATCTGCGCGATTAGACCGCCGTAGGACTGCCCCAGCAGATAGACATTCTCGGCCTTTACAATCTTAATAAACTCTGCAATCGCGTCTGCAAGAGAGTTGTTATCCCGAAAATCCATAGGGTAATTAAAGGAGATAATATTATACTCCGGCATGAAATAGTCAAAAAGATAGAAAAATCCGTCCGCCAACCCACTGCCGCCGGCGAGCAGCAGAAGCGTAACATTTTTCTTCGGGTCGGGATTCTTATAAAACCGATAGGCAAACGGATGCCCCAGAACAGAGACGGTTTCAATCGGCGCAATCTGATTAAACGCGGCATATTTTTCTTTTAAGCTCATGATATCTCCTCGCTTTTATACACTGTGGCCATCTGCCACGCTTGTATTATATCAGAATCGCGCCGAGTTTCAAGCCTCTAACTCAAGTTAAATATATTAAATTACCCCCTCATCTAAAAAAGCCGCGGCGTGGTGCCGCGGCTTCGTAAAGAGGCTGTCCGTCAGAGAACGGGGATTATGCGAAGGGGTAAAGATACCTGCAAATTAAATGTCGATTACCTGATTTCCCATGATGTAATTTGTAATCCGCTGCCTGTTGGGACCATCATAAAGTATATATCCGCTCTCAGATTTGGATAAGACTACATCTTGATAAAATTCGCCTTCTCGAAAAGCAGCGAGCTTATAATTATTAGAATTACCGGCATCTTTACCTCTTATGACAAGGCAGTAATCATGATGATAACGCGGTCGTTTCACGATAAGGGGTTTGCCAGCTGTGCTGCCGTATTTCTCATAAAAGTACTGTAATGTACCGGACTCTGGATCGGCTGAAATTGTATCTGCCAAGATTTCCTGCTGAGGTGCAGGAGCCAGATTACTTTCAATGCCCCTTAAGCTCTGCAGCAGTATGGATGTGCGTTCTTCTGCTGAAGATAATCTCTCAAAAAAATTATTGGTTCGTTCGAGCAGCAAATCTAAGTGTGCTTCAGCTTGCTCTGCTTTTTCAAGCATTTCTCCTAAGCTTTTCAGCTTTTGCTTGGTTTCTTTTTCTATGGTTTCCAAAGATCTGCTTGAGAAGTCTTCAATTTTTTTGTGGCTGCTTTCACTTTCCTCTTGAATTCTTTGCAGTGCGTCATTGGCTCTTATTACGAAGCTGCTGTTAAGTTTTCGAATTTTAGGCAGTTCACGGTTTAACGTGTCCAGAACGCCAACGAGATCTTCAACATCGTCAATTATCTCGTCAATTCTTCCTTTGTCCATTTTAATCCTCCATTGTATTTTCAATCATTAATGAGATAGAAAAAGCTGCTTCTTTCATTAACTCGAGAAAAATACGCTTTATTTTGCCAATTTCATTTTTGCTCGCAAAGCTGCCGAAACACGACTCTATTTTTCCTACTACATTAAAAGGACCTAATTTCAGATTGTGCGGCTCATCCTCACTGAGCTTAATATACATTTCTCCGAGAAGCTTGCTATCATTGCTACATTCCCGAACACATTCATGAACTCTTTTTTTGTCGCGAAGTATCATCGCATACATAAGGGCTTTTTCAAATTCTTTGTCATTAATAAAGGCTTGAGCATACTTGCAACGGTATATTTCTTCTTCGTACGAGCCAGTATCAGAAAATTCCACCTGTATCTTTTTGTATGTTTTTATTGCATCCTCATAACGCCCGTTTTCCTCGAATTCTTTAGCTTCATGGAGAAAGTCCTCTATATCTGCAGTAAGCTCCCCAAAATATAATTTTTTCGCATCAAACAGTTCAATCAAGGAAACGTTGAGCTTGCTGTATAATTCAAGATTATCGTCATAATCTATAAAGCAGAGAAAGTCCTGAGCACGCGTAGCTGCAACATATAACAGGTTAAAATAGTATCTGTTTTTTGATAATCTCCTGCTTTCTTGCCCGGAAATCATTGCATACCATATTTTAGAATTGCCACCAACTATATTGAATATGGTCACATGCTGATATTCCATACCTTTAATTTCGGCAACTGTATATACTTTTGATACCTCGTTTTCAGCATTGGAAAGATTAAACTTTTCCGTAATCTCTGCTTTTGTTTTATCATCAGGAACAAGGATTACAGCCCTTGGGTATTTTTTTACCTCATTTATTAGAGCATTCATGCTATCTTCGGAATATTTGAGCCGGACAGGCTTTTGACCATGCCTCATCGCAGCCTCATCCTGCTCATTTTCAGCGGATTCATTTCCAATTATATCTCTGCGCAGCTTTGCCAGATTATTTGTCAAATCTATTATTTCCTGCTGGCATCTGAAATTTTGGCTGAGTCTCTTTACTAAAAGCTTTTTCCCGCTTCTATCATAAAACAAACTGTTTATTCGACTTTCACTAAATGATGCCGGATTTATGTTTTGATGCTCATCACCGGCAAGCATTATGTGATTGTTTTTTGATAAGCATGTTATAAGATATAGCTGAAGTTCGGTGTAATCCTGTACCTCATCGACTGCAATAAAGTCGTATATCGGCTGAACTAAGTTGCCCGAAAACATCTGGCGGACAAGATCGTTGTCGTCATAAAGTCCTTCTTCCTGCAGATGCTTTTCATAAATAGCACATATATCGAAAACACATTTCCTTTTGCTTTTGGGAAGGATCGTCCGCTCCTCTGAAATGCTTGTATATTCGTCATAGCTCAAGGTGCGCTTTTCGGCATCAAATCCGGAAAAATATCTGCAAGCAAACTTAATATTTTCCCTATCTGTCGGAGAGAGTGTGCCGTCAGCATAGGCTTTATTCTTTATAACCTCCGGTTTATCTGTTAAACGGAAAAGCCTTTTGTCTACAGTACTTCTTGTGAAATATTTTCCGACGAGATTTGTGATACTTCCAATAAGACGGGGGTCATCTTGGCTTAGCAGATTCGTGTGCACCCAATTTTCATCCATTGCACCTTTTATGACTCCACGAATCTCACTCCATGCATCTACTATACTGATATTTTCATTGTGACATATCTGAGAAATATCCTTATTATCCTCGACATACTTCAGAAAATCACTCGTGCTGAAAAGATTTTTCCTTGATATTCCGATACGATTAATGCAAAAGTCATTTATATCATTAAATTCAACTGTGTTATGTGTATTGACACCAGAGATTTTATTATAAATATCTTCTACTTTTTTGCGTAATTCCGGAGATTGCGTAAAGTATGTGCCGACATGTTTTTCACTGTCAATATACTGGTAACTAAAATTGCGCAGGGCATGCACAGCAATAACGGTTTTTCCGGTTCCTGCTCCGCCAATAATCATTGTTGGCTGCGGAGCATTCGAAAAAGCAGTGAGGACTTCATCCTGCTCATTTGAAAGCCGAAAGTCCATGTCTTCCAATTTTAAATTTGCATAATCTGCATCGTTGCTTGTTACGAATATGTGATGGTAGTTTGAATAGTTTTCATAGATCAATTCGGCAAACGCAACAATATCATCTTCTGTAAATTCGCCGTCAGGGTTGATGCCATTTTCATGCATTTCTCCCAAGATTTGCTCAACGTATTGGTACCCATGCTGATGAGCTAAATCAAAGTTCCTTGCATCAGTGCCTTGATCATCGTGTTTTGACAGCTTTATCAAAACGAGAGAGTCCCGCTCACTTTCTTTCAACCAGGGCAGATATCTCCCGAATGTGTATAAGATTCTGTCACCGCTGGTTAACCTGTACTTAAAAATATCACCGCTCGGAACTCCCTGCATTCTTATACCATTTTGGCTATTCAGATAATTTCGAAGCGAATTATAGCCCTCTCTTGCGCATCTTGAGAGATTTTCGTATTCCTTGAAGACTAATGAAAGAAGATATGCAGGAAGATGCTCGTGTATTCCGGTTTGTTCGATAAAAGTGTCAAGAATCATTACTTGCATAGCATTTCTCCTTGATTATTCTGCCATTTTTGAATCTAACTTATGGTCATATATTATCATACGCCTGCACTCAATGCAATTACCCCCTCATCTAAAAAAGCCGCGGCGTGGTGCCGCGGCTTCGTAAAGAGGCTGTCCGTCAGAGAACGGGGATTATGCGAAGGGGTTCTCTGTGGGGTATGGCAGACTCTTTGGCTGATTATATGCAATGTCCGCAATTCCGAGGAAGCGGAAGAGATCGAACAGCGCCTTGCCATAGTGGCCGAAGGCGACTGCACCGTGGTGCGGGTAGCGCTTCTCGACGAGAACGTGACGATAGAAGCGGCCCATCTCGGGGATGGCGAAGATGCCGATGCCGCCGAAGCTGCCGGTGGGAACGTCGAGCACTTCACCCTGCGCGATGTACGCTCTCAGCTGCCCCTCGCTGTCACACTGCAGACGGTAGAACGTAATATCGGATGCGGCGATGTCGCCCTCAAGAGTGCCGCGTGTGAAGTCAGGCGTGCCGCCGTTTTCAAGAAGACGGTTTTGAATCAGCTGATATTTAACGGCGCGATTGGCGCACATCTTGCAGCTCGGCGTATTGCCGCAGTGGAAGCCCATAAAGGTATCCGTCAGTTTATAATCATAGCGGCCCTGTATTTTTTCGCTCCAGAGCTGAGCGGGAACGGAGTTGTTGATGTCAAGCAGCGTTACGGCATCCTGGGATATGCACGCGCCGATGTACTCACTGAGTGCGCCGTAAATATCCACCTCGCAGCTGACGGGGATTCCGCGGGAGGCGAAGCGGGAGTTGACGTAGCAGGGCTCAAAGCCGAATTCCTTCGGGAACGCCGGCCAGCACTTGTCGGCAAAGGCCACGTATTTGCGAGCGCCCTTGTGCTCATTTGCCCAGTCGAGCAGTGTCAGCTCAAACTGTGCCATACGCGGGAGCAGCTCCGGATAATAACGTCCTTCGCCCATCTCGGCGGCCATGTCTTTGCAGACAGCGTCGATGCGTGCATCACCCTCATGTGCCTTATATGAAACCAGAAGATCCAGCTCGGAATTCTCCTCAACCTCTACACCGAGCTCATAGAGCCCCTTGATCGGCGCGTTGCAGGCAAAGAAGTCCTGCGGGCGAGGACCGAAGGTGATTATCTTCAGATTGCGCAGACCCAGCACAGCACGTGCCACAGGGACGAAATCCGCAATCATCTTTGCAATATCCTCGGCAGTGCCGACTGGGTATTCTGGTATGTGCGCCTTGATGTGCCGCATACCGAGGTTGTATGAGCAGTTGAGCATGCCGCAGTATGCATCACCGCGCCCGTTGATGAGATCGCCGTCACCCTCTGCGGCGGCAACGAACATGCAAGGCCCGTCGAATTCCTTCGCGAGCACAGTTTCGGGTGTCTCAGGGCCGAAGTTGCCGAGAAAGATGACCAGCGCATTGCAGCCGGCAGCTTTGACGTCTGCTGCGGCCTTGAGCATGTCGTTCTCATTTTCAACGGTCACGGGGCATTCGTAGAGATCACCGTCATAGGCCTTCACAATGGCGGCACGGCGGCGCTCGGAAAGCGCGATGGGGAAGCAGTCACGGCTTACGGCAACAAGGCCGAGCTTTACCTGGGGAATGTTCTCAAACATGGATTTTTTCCTCCTCTTTACAGATCATTGGCAATGTCAATATTTATGCCGGTCAGTCCAACCTTGGCGCCGCCCTTGGCTTCAGAGCTGTCCGGATGGGGCAGCAGCCATTTGTTGCAGGCGGTCAGATACAGATCCTCACCCTGAGGATCGGATATAACGGGGGCCGGCGTATTTGTCCCGCGCGGCAGGGCGACGAGCACGCGGAAGCCCTTCTCCGGCACTGTGTGGCACGGGGCATAATGCAGCGTTGTGGCATAGACCTCAACGAGCACACCCGCCGGAACCATGAACGCCATCACGGAGGCTGTGTCGAGCATCATATCCTGCACCTCGTCCAATTTAGCGAGAAGCAGAATAAAATCCTCCGTGCCGAGATTAAATTCGCTGTCCCGGTGATACTCAAGACAGTTGAGCTTCGTGTTGTATCCCCAGCACATACCAAGCTGCGTCGGCATGCCGCCGAAAAGCCGGCTGCGATATTCATCGAAAACGCTGCAAGATTCGAGCACCGGGATAAACGGCTCGTACGCTGTGCCGCTCTCCGGCATGGGGACGGTCTTCATCGCGGCGAGCAGTTCTTCACAGGGCAGACCTTCTATCACACGGCCATAGTGCCGGAAGGCCTCATCATATACGGAATAGATTTTCATTAAATTAAAATCACCTCTCAAGTTCTTTGAATAACTCGCGGCAGGCGGGATATATGCGGCGGAACTGATTGTAGCGCTCCTCGTACAGTGCGACGCGCTCCGGTATCGGATTTACCGTGCCCTTTACGTGAATCAGCGCATCAGACGCTGCCTGTACGCTCTCAAACACACCGCAGGCCACCATTGCCAGCATTGCACCGCCGTAGCCCGGCCCCTGTTCGGTTACGGGAATGTCCAGCGGAATGCCAAGCACATCGGCGATGATCTGACGCCAGAGCGGGGACTTGCTGCCGCCGCCGCAAATCATGCTGCGCGGGATGTCAATGCCGAGCGAGCGGGCAATTTCAAAGCTGTCGCGTATAGCGAATGCCACGCCCTCAAGTACGGCCTGCAGCATATCGGCGCTGCTCGTGTCCATGGTCATGCCGATAAACGTGCCGCGCGCCGAGGTGTCGTTTATGGGGCTGCGCTCGCCCATCAGGTAGGGCAGAAAATACACGTGGTTGCGTCCGAGCTTCTCCGGCATGATTTTTGCCTGGAGCCCCGCATAGTCGCCGCTCCCGAGAATGTCCTCCATAAACCACTTGTTGCAGGAGGCGGCCGAGAGCATGCAGCCCATCAGATGATAACCGCCGTCCGCATGCGCAAAAGCGTGCAGCCCATTGTTCGGATCTACGCCGAATTTGTCCGAGCTTATGAATATAGTGCCGGAGGTGCCAAGCGAGATGTTGCAGCCGCCGTTCCCGACGACGCCGGTGCCGACTGCGGCTGCCGCATTGTCGCCAGCGCCCGCACAGACTTTTACGCTCTCCGGGAGACCGAGCTTCGCTGCAATCTCCGGCAGCAGTGTGCCGACGCATTCATAGCTCTCATAGAGCCGCGGCATCTGCTCCTCGCTTATGCCGCAGATCTCCAGCATCTCCTTTGACCAGCATTTGTGCTGCACATCCAGCAGCAGCATGCCGGAGGCGTCGGAGTAATCGCAGCAGTGCACACCAGTGAGCTTGAAGTTAATATAATCCTTGGGAAGCATGATGCGGCGAATACGCTTGAAATTTTCCGGCTCGTTTGTGCGCATCCAGAGCAGCTTCGGGGCAGTGAAGCCGGCAAAGGCAATGTTTGCGGTGAGCTCCGACAGACGTTTTTTGCCGATCGTTTCGTTCAGATATTCGACCTCACGGAAGGTGCGCCCGTCGTTCCACAAAATAGCGGGGCGTATTACCTCGTCTGAATCGTCGAGTGCTACGAGACCATGCATCTGACCGCCGGCGCCTATGCCTTCGACAAGTGAGGAATCGTAACCCTGCAAAAGCTCCGGTATGCCCTCTGTCACCGCCTGCCACCAGTGCGCAGGCTCCTGCTCCGACCAGCCCGGCTGGGGGAAGAGCAGGGGATATTCTTTTGATACGCTGCGCAGTACCGTCCCCTGACGGTCAATCAGCAGCAGCTTCAACGAAGATGTGCCGAGATCGATGCCGATGAAATACATGCTCTCACGACCTTTCGAGAATAATTCACATTGCGGAGCTTGCACCGGCCCCACAGCGATGATATAATAAAAGCAGGAAAAATATTTATTAAGATTAATAAATTAAATAGAAAGGCGGTATGCCCGATGGATATCCGCAGGCTTATCCCGGGAGACTACAGCGCTTATTTTGCACACTTCAACCGCAGCGAGTATGCCGGGTATTTCCGCAGATACACGGAGATTGCAGAAGCGATATTCTCCGCGCTCTCATCAGAGGACGAAGCCGCGGCAGCTGCAAAGGAGCTTGCAGTGCATTGCGGTACTCTCCCCAGAAGATTCTTTCGCAAGGCAGACATGTTCGATTTGAAAAGCCTGCTCGCACTCTACACCGTACCTGCGGCGCTTAAATTCGGCACAGCTGCGTCAAAGTGCTTTGCGGATACGCTTGTCGCCGAGTGGGGGAGACTGTATCCGGCTTATAGCTTCACGGCAGGCAGCTACGGTGAGCTGATGCAGGGCTTTGAAAACGCCGGAATAATGGGCTTCAATATTAAATGGGGAGGCAAAGAGAAATGAAAGAAAAGCTTATAGAGCAGCTGTACCGCCGCAAGCAGAATTCTTATTACCTCACCGCAATCGTCGGCGGATATCTTGTGTATCTGGCGTGGAAAATCTACGGGGAAATTCCCGGAGGCACCGGTGCGGCGATTATAGCCGGGTGGATAGCCATAGTTGTGTTTACAATCTTCGGTGCGGCACTTGCGCTTATCAGTGCGTGGGCGTGGATTAAGGGCTATTGCATAGAAAATGCCCCCAAAAAGGACGCAGAAGAACAAGCTGCAGATGAAGATACGACATCTGAGAAATAATTTTATAAATACGGGTCTTTGAAAAAAGGACTCGTATTTTTTTACTGCCTCCGCATTTCGCGGAGGCAGTGTGCGTTTATCATCAGGCCTTGCCGGTCTTGTGGTTGGAGACAACGTCGAAGATAACTGCGATAAGAAGAACAGCACCCTTGACGATGTACTGCCAGTTGTTATCCAGACCGATGATGGACATGCCCTGGTTAATTACACCGAGGAAGATAGCGCCGATGCAGATGCCTGCGACCGTACCTGAGCCGCCGTATGCGGAGGCACCGCCGATAAAGCAGGAGCCGATAGCGTCCATCTCGAAGGAGTTGCCGGTATCGCCGTTGATGGAGCCGATACGTGCCGCCATCAGCAGACCGGAGAGACCGGCGAGGAAGGACATGGAGGCATAAGCCATGAAGTAGACTCTCTTGGTGTCTATACCGGAGAGCTTGGTGGCCTTTTCATTGCCGCCAACTGCGTAGAAGTAGCGGCCGAAGGCAGTCTTGCTGGTTATAAATGCATAGATCAGGCACACGGCAAGCACCCACAGCAGCATTACGGGGATGCCCTTGTAGTTCGCGAGCTTCCAGGTGTAGACAACGACGAGCGCGGCGATTACGACCATCTTGGCAAGCGCCGGCCCCATGGGCTCAAGAGTATATCCCTTCTTGAGTTTGGAGACACGGTTGCGGAAGAAGAGTATGAGAATAATCGCAGCAACTGCTATGCCGGCGATGAGTGCCGACCACTTCACATCTCCGCTGTCAAGGCCGGGAACCTGAATGTAAGATGCGAATATATCCAGGAAAGTCTGATTCTTGACGGCGACGGTCTTGGAATCGAGAATGACACGGCCGATGCCGCGGAAGAGGAACATTCCTGCCAGCGTGCAGATAAACGGAGGAATATGAATGTTGCCGATCCAGAAGCCCTGCCATACGCCGATCAGAGCGCCGACTGCAAGGCATATCAGAATAGTCGGGATAGCCGGGACACTTGTTTTGTCCAGAAGCTGTGCCGCAATGGCACCGACAAGACACACGGTGGAGCCGACTGACAGGTCAACGTTGCCGCCGGTGAGAATACACAGCAGCATGCCGCAGGCCAGAACCAGAACATAGGAGTTCTGAAGCAAAAGGTTGGACATGTTCTGCGGATAAAGCAGACGCCCCTCTGTCAGCACTGCAAACAGTATAAATACCAGCACCAGTGCAATGACCATGGTGTATTTTTTTATAAATTGATTTGTCTTATTCAATTTAGCCGTTCTCATTTTGCAGCCTCCTCACTCTCTTGTGCTTTTTCAGATTTCAGAATTGCGGTCATGATCTTCTCCTGAGAGGCGTCGGCAGCGTTCATTTCGGCCACCATGCGTCCCTCATCCATTACGTAAATGCGATCACACATACCGAGTATTTCCGGCAGCTCGGAGGAAATCATGATAACAGACTTGCCCTGCGCAACAAGATCGTTCATGATGCAGTAGATTTCATACTTAGCACCGACATCTATGCCGCGGGTCGGCTCGTCAAGTATAAGCACGTCGGAGTCGGCGAACATCCATTTTGACAGCAGCACCTTCTGCTGGTTGCCGCCGGAAAGATTGCCGACGCTCTGCTGCACGGACGGTGTCTTGGTCTTGAGCTTTTCACGATATTCCTCAGCTGCGATATTCTCCTGCGCCACGTCTATGATATCACCGGCCGGGCAGACCTTCAGAACACGTGCCATTGTGGTGTTTACCGAGATCTCCATGGGCAGCACCAGTCCGTTGCCCTTGCGGTCCTCCGTGACATAGGCGAGACCGGCTTCAATGGCCTGACGCTCATTGTGGAGGTGAACCTCCTGGCCGTTGATGAAGACCTGACCTGTGATATTCGTGCCGTATGAATGCCCGAAGATGCTCATGGCAAGCTCTGTGCGGCCCGCGCCCTGCAGACCGGAGAAGCCGACGATCTCACCCTTGCGGACGTAGAACGATATATCGTCGTCCACGATCTTTTCCTGATACACCGGGTGATGCACCGTCCAGTGGCGCACCTCAAGACCGATCTCGTCTGAAATATTGTGCTCACGGGCGGGGAAACGGTCGCTCAGCTCACGTCCGACCATTCCGCGGATGATGCGTCCCTCATCGACGGCGCGGTTTTCATTGTCGATAGTCTCAATGCAGCTGCCGTCACGCAAAACGGTGATGCGGTCAGCAACATAGGCGACCTCGTTGAGCTTGTGGGAAATAATTATGGACGTCATGCCCTTCTTCTTGAATGAGAGCAGGAGATCCAGCAGCAGCTTTGAATCCTCCTCGTTGAGTGATGAAGTCGGCTCGTCGAGGATCAGCAGCTTAACCTTCTTGGCAAGTGCCTTTGCAATCTCAACAAGCTGCTGTTTGCCGGTACCGATATCTTTTATAAGCGAATGCTCGTTTTCCTTCAGACCGACCTGATCGAGATGCTGGCGCGCTTCATGAAACGTGCGGTCCCAGTTGATGGTGCCGAATTTCGTTTTGCGCTCATTGCCTAAAAACATATTTTCACCGATGGACAGCTCGGGAACCAAAGCCAGCTCCTGATGGATGATGACTATGCCCTTCTCTTCACTGTCTCTCAGCGTATTAAACCGGCAGGTTTCACCGTCGTAGATGATTTCGCCGGTGTAGGTTCCGTATGGATAGATTCCGGAAAGCACGTTCATAAGCGTGGACTTGCCCGCGCCGTTCTCACCCACCAGGGCGTGAATTTCGCCGCGGCGAACTTCAAGATTGACGTTATCAAGTGCTTTCACACTGGGGAATTCTTTCGTAATGTTTTTCATTACGAGAATATTATCAGCCAAAGTGTTGCCCTCCTTTACATTATGCCTGTTTGACATGAGGGATAATTTTTGTCTTGAGGCAAAACCGCACACTGCGGTGATGCATTTTAGAATCTTGCTAAAATAAGCGGGGAGACGAGGCCGGGCCTCGCCTCCCCCTAAGGTTACACGCTCTTATTCATACCTGCATGGCAGGTGATGTATTTTTAATATGCCAGAGCTTATGCGGAAATCTCAAGGTACTTGTTGTCAGCATCCCAGACATAGTTGCCGGTGTCAACGAGGAGCTGCAGGTTGTTTGCATCGATGGAGTAAGGAACAAGCAGGAAGGAGGTTGCAACGTTTGTGCCGTTGGAGTAATCGGTGGTGTTGTAAGCGGCTTCAACTGCGAACTTCTCGCACAGAGTCTCGTCGATGGTGTCACCGTTGAGGAGTGCCTGAGCAAGTACGAGGGTGACGCCTGCTTCGTCTGCAACGTTCTTGTAAACGGTCATGGTCTGTACGCCGTCAACAATGTTCTTCAGGTTTGCAATGTCGCCGTCCTGGCCGGTGACCAGCGGGGTGTTGCTGCCTGCGTAGTCAGAGGTGATTGCCTGTGCAACGCCGAGTGCGGTGGAGTCGTTGGAGCAGAGTGCTATGTCAAGTATGGTGCCGTCGCTGTAGTAGGAAGCCAGAGTGTTCTGGAAGTTCTCAAGTGCGGTATCGGTGGACCACTGAGGAGTACCGACCTGCTCGAAGGTGGTCTTGCCGGACGGGATGTTCAGAGTGCCTGCATCGATGTAGGGCTTGAGAGTGTCAAATGCACCATTGAAGAAGAAGGTTGCATTGTTGTCTGCGGGGTCGCCGCCGGTGAACTCGATGTTGTAGGTCTTGTCGCCTGCGTTGTCGAGATCAAGTGCGTCGATGACATACTGTGCCTGGAGCACGCCGACAGTGTAGTTATCGAAGGAGACATAGTAATCAACAGCGTCGGAGTTGGTGATCATACGGTCATATGCGATAACGGGAATGCCCTGCTCCTTGGCGCTTGCCAGGGACTGAGAAAGTGCCTCGCCGTCGATTGCAGCAACGATCAGCAGGTCGATGTCTTCAGCAAGCATGTTGTCGATATCGGAGTTCTGATTGGTGGTGTCGTTATCGGAGTAGGTCAGCAGAACGTTAAAGCCGGCTGCCTCGAACTGCTCCTGCAGGTAGCTGCCGTCACGGTTCCAGCGCTCAAGAGATTTGGTCGGCATGGATATACCGACGGTCTGTACGCCCTCTTCTGCGGGGGCTGCATCAGCGGCTTCGGTGGCGGTTTCAGTGGTGGTGGTTTCGGTGGTTGCGGTTGTCGAGCTGCTGCCGCAAGCCGCGAGACCGAGCATCATAACAAGTGCGAGGAGCAGTGCAAGAGTCTTTTTCATAATCGTTCTTCCTTTCATGAAATATAATGTGCTTTCGGATATTTATGGTATTATCCGTTGCTGGTTCAATTTTATAAGCATATTTTATAAAAGTCAATTATAAAATTCTTTTTGTTCCCAATTTCCGCACTTTAGCCAGAAATGACCGCAAATTTTTAGCGAAAATAGCCTCAAAATCGGCCGTTAAGAAAAAGTGTGCACCTTGACTTTTCTAAAAGTTGATGTTACTCTATTTGTGAAATTACGGGAAAATAACAGTAAGGAGGAAACACACATGACCGATCACCCTGTACTCAACGAGCTGCCGACAGATCGCCGGCGCCGGACACGCAGCAGCATCTATCATTATCTATATTCTTCCGAAAAGCCCTGCTCCAAACAACAGATAGCGAATGATTTAAACCTGAGCCTGCCGACGGTTTATCAGAATCTTTCGGAACTGCTGGAGGCCGGGTTAATTGATTACGTCGGGGCGCAGCGCTCCTCCGGCGGCCGCCCTGCCATGCAGTTGTCCGTGATACCGGACGCGCGGCTATCGGCGGGAATCTCGATTACATCGCGCCGGTTGAGATTCATACTGACGGATTTAAAATGCAATCAGCGCGGATTCAAAGACGTGCACCACAATCATTCGCTCAAGGAGCCAGGCTTTGATGCTTTTCTTGCCGAGGAGCTGGAGCGATTTCTCGATGAGCAGAATGTAGACCGCGAACGGCTTCTGGGCGTCGGTGTGACTATTGCGGCCATGCTCTCGCCTGACGGGCAGGAAATACTCTACGCACCGACGCTGAAAATGTATAATGTCCCGTTATCTAAACTACTCAACAAGATACCCTACAAGGTCTATCCCGAAAATGACGGCACCAGCGGCGGCTTTGGCGAGTGGTTCAGCACACCTAATGATACAAGCATAGCCTTTTTGTCGCTGGAAGACGGTGTCGGCGGTGCGGTTCTCGTAAATAATGCCCCCTTTACCGGCTGCGACAACAGGAGCGGCGAATTCGGCCACATGTGTGTTGAGCCGGGGGGATTAAAATGCGCCTGCGGAAGCACCGGCTGCCTTGAGGCATATTGCTCCGCAATGAGGCTGAGCGATAACCTGGGAATCACGCTGCGCGAGTTCTTTGCGGGCGTTGATTCGGGCAACAGACGATACCGTGAGCTTCTTGACGACTATCTGATACATCTGGCGATAGGCATACATAATATACGCATGGTGCTCAACTGCGACGTAGTTATCGGCGGCTTCATGTCCACCTTCCTTGAGCCGTATATTCCGTCACTGCGAAAATTCCTCGCGCGCTACGATAAATTCGACGGAGACAGCAGCTATCTCCGATTGAGCCGCCACGGCAAATACGCCTCGCTCATGGGCAGTGCGTTTTATTTCGTGAAGGATTTTCTCGACGAGATATAGCACTAATCGCGAAAATCAGTTTTTGCAATCGCACATAAATTTAAGATATAACTGACAAAATCGGTAAATCTCTGAATTTTATCAGTTATAACTTATAAAATTATAATTTTGCAATTGAATTTCAGATGTAAATGGGATATACTGTTCTCAGTTGCACTGAAGGGAATGAGTTTATGATTAAACGTGAACTGTATATGAGCCGTATACGTCCGTTCATAGGAACGGAGCTCGTAAAAGTAATGACCGGCATTCGCCGCTGCGGGAAGTCAGTTATGCTGGAGCTGATCAAACAGGAGCTTACAGAGTCCGGAGTCAGTCCGACACAGTTTATCTCTATTAACTTTGAAGATATGTCTTACTCCCGACTGCAAACCGCTCAGGCTTTATACGATGAAATTACCCGGAGAGCTGCGACGATTGAGGGCAAGCTGTATTTATTCTTCGATGAAATACAGGAGGTTCAGGACTGGGAGAAGTGCATTAACTCTTTCCGTGTTTCGCTCGACTGTGATATTTATATAACCGGTTCAAATGCAAAGCTGCTGTCAGGTGAGCTCGCAACCTATCTGGGTGGACGCTATGTGGAGTTTGTGATTTACCCGTTCTCATTTGGTGAGTTTATGGAGCTGTACCGCACCGTTGCCCCCGATGAGTCGATACGTGAGTGCTTTCAAAAGTACTTGATTAACGGAGGTATGCCGTACCTCGCAAATCTGGGTTATGCGGATGCTCCGTCCAAGCAATATCTTAATGACCTGTTCAACTCTGTCCAACTCAAGGATATAGTCAAACGTAATAAAATTCGTGATGTTGACTTACTGGAACGGATTATTACCTATGTGATGGCTAATGCAGGCATGACATTCTCGGCAAACTCTCTTTCGAAATTCCTTAAAAGCGAGCATCGCACAGTCGCACCGGAGACAATTCTGAATTATATAAAATACTGCTGTGATGCCTATCTGTTCTATCAGGTAAAGCGGGAAGATTTGCAGGGCAAGCAGATTCTTGCATCAAATGAGAAGTATTATATTGCGGATCACGGCATTCGTGAGGCTGTTTTCGGCGGCAATATGCGCGATATCAATCTGATATTGGAGAATATCGTCTGTCTGGAATTGCTGCGCCGCGGCTACGAAGTAACTGTCGGCAGAGCGGGCGATAAGGAAATCGACTTCGTCTGCGACAGACACGGGGAGCGGCTGTATGTTCAGGTCACTTATTTGCTGGCATCAGAGGAGACTGTCGACCGTGAATTCGGTGCGTATGATAATATCCGCGACAACTTTCCCAAGTATGTGGTTTCTCTTGATGAGATCGACATGAGCCGAAACGGTATTAAGCACCGAAATATTCGCGATTTCCTCCTGGCTGAAAAATGGGACTGAGTGCGGAGCTGACATTACGGCAAATACGCCTCGCTCATGGGCAGTGCGTTCTACTTCGTGAAGGATTTTCTCGACGAGATATAAATAATACGTCAAAAACATCTTGAGTGACGGGCGCCTGTCTGTTATAATAATATGTTGTTGCAGTGCTGTCATATCCGGCGGCATTTGATATGTTATTTTTGTTATATATATTATTAAGGAGATACGGAAGGTTGAAACATTGTAATCTAAGTACCATTCCGAAAAGAGCGCACAAACCTAAG
>CAVAPH010000012.1:0-31332 GCA_963590455.1 bacterium
ATGTACACCAAGGAGATGTTATAAAACAACTCCCTTTGCGCATAGTCGCATGTCTAAGAAGAATGAAACGCCGCTTTTTAAAAGCTGCGTGTGGTTATTAAATTCATCAGGACGCCTTTTCCCGACCTGCATACATAGAATTGCGTTATAACTTGAAGCACCGTCAGTTTAACGTAAGAATCATAATTGCGTCAATAAAAACGCAACTTGGCGAAAAAACGGGCAATATACCGCCCGTATGCAGCATGAATTGCATCACCTTTTGCGCAAATCCATGATACCCGACCGGCCTGACGGTCCCCAAGCGTGCGAAGCTAAAAACGGGAGAGAATCTCGTAGCGCTCTATGCCGTCACTGGAGACCTGGAGATGGCGCTTGACAACAGCGGCGGCGAGGTCGCCGTTGCCGAGCTTGAGAATATCGCAGATGAGCTTGTGGTCAGTATCGACGGTGGTGAAAAAGCCCTCAGGCCTGCTGTAGAGCAGGCAGCTGCGAAAGCGCCAGATCTCAAACTTGTGCTCCTCGTAGAGACTTGAAATAAGGCTGTTTCCCGAGGCCTTGACTACGCCGTAGTGGAAGTCCATCTCATGGTCGAGAAGCTTGGTAAAACTGAAATCCTTGCCGGTGGCATATGCCTCCTGGTAAAGGGCAGCGAGCTTGTCCGAGAGCCGATAAAGCTCCTGAAGTTGTTCTGATGTAATGTTCTTTGCCGCCTGCCTTGCCGCGAAAGGCTCGACCATCATGGTAAAATCACTGATCTCCTTATAATGCTCGGGGTCAAAATTGGAGATATAGTAGCGGTTATTGATTATACTCGCAAACCGGCGGTTGACGAGCTTTTCCAGCGCGTTCTTGACGGGCGAGCGGCTGATATTGAGCTCCTGAGAAATGGCGTTTTCACTGATCCGAGTGCCCGGCTGCAATTTGAAGCTTGTAATATCGCAAAGCAGCAGTTCGTAAACGATGTTGTTCAAAGGCATGAACGGATTGCTGCTGCGAATTTTATTAAACTTTTGTACATCCATAAAACATCTTCCTAAAACAAAGGGTGTAGAAGCAGTCGCCCCGTATTATTATCGACAAGAGGCGAGATTGCTTCAGAGTACATAAGAGAAACTCAAAACACCACGTTTATATCCACTGTGCCGGATATGCCGTTGATGCGGCCGCTCTCGGTGTACTGCCAGAGATCATATTTATAATTTACCGAGGGCAGTGCGTTGTTTGCCGTATAATTTGCAATCCACACGCTGTACGGCGCAATGATCTGATAGCTGAGCTCCTCCTGTATGAAATACGTGCCGGAATAGAATCCTGTTTCATATCCGCGCTGCTTTAGAGTGTCGGCAAAGACAGTTAAGATTGCCTGCCTCAATGCAGGACTCAGTCTGTCGGCACGCCCGTATGGGTAGCTGCCGGAATATTCGGAGTCAAAATAAACGGGCAATTCGAGCGGTGCGCCATTGAGCATGTCAGCGATGAACTTTGCCTCCTCGGCGGCTTCGCTCAGGCTTGTTGCAGTTGAGTAAAAGTATACGCCGACCTTTAGTCCGGCTTCGCGCGCTTCAATAAAATATTTATAAAAGCTCGTGTCCAGGTATATATTTCCCGAGCCCCAGCCGCGGCCGCCTACGCGGAGTATTACGAAATCAATGCCCTGCTCCCGCAAAGCATCAAAATCGACAAATTCGTTATAGCAGGAGATGTCAAGGCCGATAGAGCGTGCGGTTCTGCCGTCAACGCTACGGTAATATAGCTTCCCGTCTACTACATTTAGTCCTGGGCTTAAGCTGTCAAGCGATGCAGCATAGTGAGTCGCGGAAAACACCTCGCACTCTATGCTCTCTGCCGTCTTGTAACCCTCGCACGATGACATGGAGATGCTGTATTTCCCGGGGACGAGCTCCACAAGGTAGCATCCGCCGTCCTCATAGGTCGTGCAGATAATTTCGTCCCCATTCGGGGATATAAGCGTCAGCTGGAATCTGACACCGGTTACGGGAGAACCGGACGCATCGCACACAGTGATGTACAGATCCTCGCTTGTTGAGGTCGCGCTCAGATACAGCTGGGTCCAATCCTCCTGCTCCTGAATCGGCGTAGGCTCGGGAGTAGCATTGAGTGCGTTGAGTGCTGCTGTTTTATTTGCCCGATACACTGAAATCGAGGGAGAGAGAATCGCCGCACATATTGCGAGAGCAAGGCAGGGGAGTAATATCATAAGCAGCCGTTCGATTTTCGGCTGACTTGCTTTTTCCAATAGCTTTGCAAAAAAATCTTTCATATAAAATAAAACTTGAGAAAATCGAACCGTGCACCGGAGCACGGTATATGCTTATACCGGCGGGGATGGGCTGGAATGTTCTGCCGATATCATACACAAATCACACAAAATAATATCTCACCCGAGAGGGTCTTGTCAATAAATTTGCGCCTTGTTTATTAGCGTCAAATGTGCTAAAATTTACTTTATGGCTAATGATTTTGAAAAGGAATATGTGGAGGCGCGCAAGGCTTATATCCGTGCGCAGTTTTCACAGCTCAATGACAGACAGATCGATGCGGTGATGGCCACGGAGGGGCCGTTGCTGATACTTGCGGGTGCCGGAAGCGGCAAGACCACGGTATTAATAAATCGCATTGCCAATCTTCTGAAATACGGCAAGGCTTCTGACAGTGACGAACTGCCTGCATTTGCTGATGAGCGCACTCTTGCGCTTTTAAAGCAGGGCGCTCCGGAGGCGGCACCTTTTGCTGCGCTTGACCCTGTGGAGCCGTGGAGAGTTCTTGCCATTACATTTACGAATAAAGCGGCAGGGGAGCTGAAAGCAAGGCTTGAGCGTATGCTCGGCACTGAAACGGCAGGCGACGTTTGGGCATGCACGTTTCACTCCGCATGCGTGCGCATACTGCGCCGCGACGCTGAGAAGCTCGGCTTTACCTCAAGCTTTTCAATATATGATACTTCCGACAGTCAGAGCGTTGTAAAGCGCATTCTTAAAGATATGCAGCTTGATGAAAAGACATTTCAGCCGCGCTCGGTACTCGGTGAAATAAGCCGCGCAAAGGATGACAAGCTCGGCGCGCAGGCCTTCCTTGATGAAATACGTAAAACCGGTGACATGCGCAGAATAAAAGTCGGCGAGATTTACAGCGAGTATTCGCGCCGCCTTTTCGCTGCAAACGCCATGGATTTTGATGACCTGATATTCTTCACGGTGAAGCTGCTCGAAGAGCATGAGGATGTACGCAGCTACTGGCAGAGAAGATTCAGATACGTCCTTATCGATGAGTATCAGGACACAAACCATCTCCAATATCTTTTCTCATCACTCATTGCAGGCGGCAGCGGCAATATCTGCGTCGTAGGTGATGACGACCAGAGTATCTATAAGTTCCGCGGCGCGACAATAGAAAATATTCTTTCGTTTGAGCATGAATTCCGCGGCTGCCGCACTATAAGGCTTGAACAGAACTATCGCAGTACAGGCCGCATTCTTGACGCAGCGAACGCCGTTATACGCAACAATCTCGGCCGCAAGGGCAAGGAACTGTGGACGGAAGCAGATGAGGGTGATCCCGTTCGCCTGTACGTAGCGGAAAACGAGAATGAAGAGGCACAGTATGTGGCTGCGCGCATAATGGCGGACTACGGACGCGGCGCCAGCTGGCGTGATCATGTCGTGCTCTACCGCATGAATGCGCAGTCTTACCAGCTTGAATATGCCTTCAAGCGCAACGGCATACCGTATCGCATAGTCGGCGGACTCAGCTTCTTCAGCCATGCCGAGATAAAGGATATTCTCTCGTATATGAGCGTAATATGCACCCCTGGTGATGATTTGCGCTTGGCAAGAATTATCAACACTCCCGCCAGAGGTATCGGCGAGAGAAGCATTGAGATTGTCCGTGAGATTGCGGCGAACAACGGGGAGAGCATGTTTGAAGTCATAAAGCATGCAGACAATTATCCGGAGCTTGCCCGTCCTGCGCTTAAAATGCGGACCTTTGCCGCAATGATAGAGGAGCTGCGTGAGTTTGCTCAAAACAATACGCCGGATGTATTATTCGATGAGCTGATTGAGAAAACCGGATATATCCGTGCGCTTGAGGCGAAAAACACGCAGGAGGAGAGAACACGCATTGAAAACGTGAAGGAGCTTAAAACTGCCATCATAGATTATATGAAGCAGTCCGGCGATGAAACGCTGGAGGGCTACCTCACGAACGTCGCGCTCTATACCGACCTTGACAATTATGATCCGGATGCGGACAATGTTGTCATGATGACTATGCACTCCGCAAAGGGACTCGAATTTCCGACGGTTTATATCGTCGGCATGGAAGAAGGCATCTTCCCGGGCGTGCGAGCCATTGGTGAGCCGTCAGAGATGGAGGAGGAGCGCCGGCTGTGCTACGTGGCAATTACCCGTGCGCAGCGTGAGTTGGAAATGGTCTGTGCGCGCCAGCGCATGATTTTCGGACGCACAACAGCTAACAGAGTTTCACGCTTCGTTGAGGAGATACCCGAGGAGCTTATCGTAAAAGAGGGCGCGAAGAGTCAGGCTCAGCGCGAGAGAACCCGTGAGCAGGGCTTTACGCACAAACGCCGCACGCATTATGAGACGCTTAAAGGCATGCCCGCTCCGGACGCAGCTCAGAGTGCTGCCCCCAAACAGGAAGCCGTAACATTTGCAGTCGGGGACAATATCAGGCACAAAGCATTTGGCGAGGGCGTGATAACAAAGATGACGCCCATGGGCGGAGATTTCCTGATTGAGATCAACTTCAAACAGGGCACAAAACGTCTTATGCTGCGCGCTGCGGCTCCCCATATGACAAAAGTATAATTCCGGGACATACGCATCTTGATTAATATTTATAATATTTATTGATATTTTATAAAACGGAGGCTTTGCTTTGAGCACGATAAAACCGAAAAAAAGTATATCGAAGCAGAGCCTCGTTTTCATCGGCTTTTTTATCGCCGCACTTGTGTTTATGCTCTGGAAATGCCCGTACGGCTTCGGCGGGAGCGATGAGGCTTTCTATCTCACCGTGCCGCATCGGCTTACGCTTGGCGATGAGCTTTTTCGTGACGAGTGGCATCTCTCGCAGTTGAGTGCCTTCTTCACGTTGCCTTTTGTGAGTATATACAGGGCAATTAACGGCAGCAATGACGGCATAATGCTTGCAGCACGTTATGCTTATGTTTTCATCCATGCCGCAGTTGCGGTAATTTTATATATCAGGCTGAGAAAATACGGCGTATTTTCAATCGCTGCCTGTGTGCTGTTTATGCTGTTTACCCCGTTTGACATGATGGTGTACAGCTACAACACCATTGCGCTGGATACACTTGCATTATCCGGCGCTTTTGCAGGTACCGCAGGGGCAAAATCCCGCCTTGATTATATCTTGGCCGGAATATTTTTCGCGTTCGCTGTCGTGTGCTGCCCATATCTTGCGGTTGTCTACCTGCTCTATGCCGTGATAACCGCAATTTCAGCGATCCGAGAAAAGAAAACACAGCATGCGCTGTACTGCAGATTGTTTTCAGGCCGTGTTTTTCTGCAATTTACTCTCGGCGTGATTATTTCCGCCGTGCTCTTTGCAATCTTTTTCTTCCGCCACTCCGGAATAAAGCAGCTTATAAATTCCCTTCCCGGCATATTCAGTGACCCCGAGCACCCGAGCTATTCTGTTATATTCATGCTCAAGCATTACGTGTACTGCCTTGTTACGGCGCATCGGCTTATATTAATTCCGCTCGGTATATATGCTCTTTCACTGATTTATCTTGCAGCGGACAAAAAGCGCAGTGAGCATGCTCAGCGTCATCTTATGCTTGCAGCTTTTTCAGCAGTCGTCTGCTGGGCGCTCTTTGCGTCAGAGCTTACGGAAAAATATTATAACGGCATTACTCTGCCGCTGATTTTTGTCGGTTTTACGGCTTATTTGCTGACGGATAATAAACCGCGAGAGTTATTTATCTCTCTGTTTATCGTCGGCCTGTGCTATTCAGCCTGTGTCTGCGCCACATCGAACATGGGCTTCGACGTGATGAGCATGGGCTTTTCGGTCGCCAATATTGCAGGTGTGATTTTTTTAGGCTTTGCAGTACAGCATAAGGCTGAACTTTCCGAAAAACGGCGCAGGTTGGCATGTGCTGCGGCTGCCGCGGTTATTGGCTGCGCGGCGGTGCTCACTGTTACCGTCAAGGCGACGCATTGCTTCTGGGACGGAAGCCCGTCGGAGCTTGAATATAAAATTTCCGACGGTCCCGCAAGAGGAATTGTCACAAGCGAGCGTCTTTGCTCCGACTATGAGAAAATATGCGCGGAGCTTAAAGCCCTCAGGGAAACGTCACCGGGCGGCGTGCTTGTCTATGCACAGGAGACCTGGTGCTATCTTATCTTGGATGACTGCGAATACTCAACGTTTTCTGCCTGGCTTTCCGGTCTTGATTCAACAGCGGAGGACAGACTTGAAATGTATTATGAGCTGAACGCGGAGAAATATCCGGACTGTGTATATATACTCAAGGATCTCTCATTTGCCCAACCGGGTCTGGACGGCACGCTTATAGCCGAAAGGGCTGCAGCCGAGGGATTTACCGTCACAGAAACGGATATAAGCTGGACTTTGACAAGGCAATCTGATTAAAACAGATGCACAAACGCAATAATTCATCGAATTGTTTTGATTTTTCATATATATTATGCTATCATAAATCGTTAATAATAAGCGCAAAAGGAATGAAATTATGGCAGACCTAAGAAAAGAGATCGAAAGGCGTAGAACCTTTGCGATTATATCCCACCCGGACGCCGGTAAGACAACACTCACGGAAAAGCTGCTGCTTTACGGCGGAGCAATACAGCTCGCCGGATCAGTCAAGGGCAAGGCCACGGCAAGACACGCGGTTTCCGACTGGATGGAGCTCGAAAAGCAGCGCGGTATTTCCATCACATCGTCAGTTATGCAGTTTGAATATGAAGGATACTGCATCAATATACTTGATACGCCGGGACACCAGGACTTTTCGGAGGACACATATCGCACGCTTATGGCGGCTGACTCTGCGGTCATGGTAATCGATGCCGCAAAGGGCATTGAGCCGCAGACAAGAAAGCTGTTTAAGATATGCGCAATGCGCCATATTCCGATATTTACGTTTATAAACAAGCTCGACCGTGAGGCACGCAGCCCGTATGAGCTGATGGAGGAGCTTGAGAATGAGTTCGGTATCGGCACATATCCGATGAACTGGCCTATCGGCTGCGGTCAGGAATTCAAGGGCGTTTACGACAGAGAACGCGAAGAGATACTCGCATTCAACGAGTTCCACCGAGGACAGAGCAAGATTCACGCGATAGAATGCAAGCTCGACGAGACGGAAAAGCTTGACAAGCTTATAGGGAGCAGACTCAGGTCAACTCTTACGGATGATATAGAGCTTCTTGACGGTGCCGGTTATGATTTCAACATTGAGCAGGTGCGCGCCGGTAAGCTCAGCCCCGTGTTCTTTGGTTCTGCGCTCAATAACTTCGGTGTAGAGCCGTTCCTGGAGAGCTTCCTGCGCATGACAATGCCGCCGCTCCCCAGAATTTCCGGCGATGATATCGTAGACCCGTTTGATGAGCATTTTTCCGCCTTTGTATTTAAAATCCAGGCGAACATGAATAAAGCTCACCGCGACAGAATTGCCTTCATGCGCATCTGCTCCGGCCGCTTTGAGCGCGACAAGGAATACTGGCATGTCCAGGGGGCAAAGCCTCTGCGCCTTGCTCAGCCTCAGCAGCTTATGGCACAGGAGCGCGCAATAATCGACGAGGCCTATGCAGGAGATATTATCGGTGTGTTTGACCCGGGCATATTCTCTATTGGCGACACTATATGCGAAAAGGGCCGCAACGTGAAGTTCGAAGGAATTCCCACATTTGCACCTGAGCATTTTGCCGCTGTTGAGCGCATGGACACCATGAAGCGCAAGCAGTTTGAAAAGGGCATAATGCAGATTGCGCAGGAGGGCGCCATTCAGATCTTCCATGAGCCGTATACCGGCGTGGAAGAGGTGGTTGTCGGCGTTGTCGGTGTGCTGCAGTTTGAAGTACTGGAATACAGGCTCAAGACCGAATACGGTGTGGACATACGCCGCCGCACAATGCCGTATGAAATCGTAAGATGGGTGGAAAACGAAGATATCGACATCTCTCGTTTGAATCTTACAAGCGATACAAAATGGGTACAGGATTTCCGCGGGAATAACCTGCTGCTTTTCACTTCGGAATGGTGCGTCCGCTGGGCACTGCAGAAAAACGAGGGACTGCAGCTGCGCGAATTCAACAGAGACTGATTTTTATAATTTTAATATTTTAATTTAAGAATATAAGAGTAAAAGAAGGGTGACAGACATATGGCAGATAAAATTATCATTGAGATATTTAAAAACAAGAATGCCGATGAGTTCACTTCGTCCCTGAGTGATAAGGACAGCAGGCTGAATGTCGGCTCTGCAGCTGCCTATACGGGGGCTTTAGCCGCAGCACTGCTTGTTCGCGCCGCATCTATTACATCAGCTGCAGTGGAGAAAAACGAGCGCGTAGAGTATATTTTGCGCAACTCCGGTACTATGCGCACGTACATGGTGCACCTTATAGACGAGGACGTCAAGAGCCGCAGCCCGCTCTCCAGAGCCATCAAAGAGGGCGACGAGAGAAGCATAGAAGCAGCAAGGCAATCGGCGGCATGCATCTCCAATGAGATCGTCAACATGATGGGTCAGCTGCTTGAGTTTGCAGATGAGCTTGCGGCACTGGCACCGGCAGATGCGTTTGAATATCTGGGAGAGAGCGCTGAGCTTGCAATGGGTGCCATAAAATCCTGCATGGTTTACCTCATCTCCATGGCGGATAAATGCAGCGACGAGACGTATCGCTTTGTTACTCACCGTGAGAATGAGATCACTCTTGATAACTGCAATAAGACCTACGAGAGCATAAAGGCCAAGGTCAAGGCAGAAATATAAGAAGAATAATAAAAAATAAAGTGACAGGAGGACTGCGGAATGGACGAAAAGATTGAAAAGTTAAAAAATATTATCGCCGAAAGTGACAACATCGTGTTCTTCGGCGGTGCCGGCGTAAGCACGGAGAGCGGCATACCGGATTTCCGCAGTGTCGACGGTCTTTATAATCAGGAGTGGAAGTATCCTCCTGAGACGATATTGAGCCGCAGCTTCTTTGACAGAAACCCGGAGGAGTATTATCGCTTCCACCGCGCAAAGCTTGTGGTGGACGGAGTGAAGCCGAACCGTGCACATCTTCGCCTTGCAGAGCTTGAGCGCGAGGGCAAGCTGAAGGCGGTAATCACGCAGAATATCGACGGTCTCCATCAGGCGGCCGGCAGCCAAAACGTTTTGGAGCTGCACGGCAGCATTTTGCGCGCCTATTGCTCCCGCTGCCGCAAAAGCTATGATGCGGACGTTATAAATCACGGTACAGGCGTGCCTCGCTGCTCATGCGGCGGCGTTATCAGACCGGACATTGTCCTCTATGAAGAGGCGCTGGACGATGATACTGTCTCAAGTGCGATCAGATACATCAGAAATGCTGATGTTCTTATCATCGGCGGCACTTCGCTGAATGTCTACCCGGCAGCCGGACTTATAAATTACTATAAGGGAAATAAGCTGATTCTTGTAAATCTAAGCTCAACACCTTATGATAGCTATGCCGACCTTGTTATACACGAAAAGATCGGCGAGGTGTTCAGTCAGGTATGAATAAGATAAATATACTCGGAATAAAATACAGCGATATAAGCATTGCGGAGGCTGTCGAGTATTCAATGCGCGTAATAGACACTCGCGAGGGCAGCTATGTCCTTGCACCTGACTCTGAGCTCGCGCTTTCTGCAAGAAAAAGCAGAAATCTTATGTCTGCCATTCGCGGGGCAGCGCTTATACTGCCCGGCGACAGGGGCATATTTATCGCGTCAAAAATACTTGGCCTACCGCTCCACTACAAGATGAGCGGCACGGACTATGTCTCGGCTTTGCTTGCGCGTTTGAGCGGGCATGGCGGAAGCATATTTCTGCTCGGCTCAAGGCCGCAGAGCGTTAAGCTTGCGGCAGATGGTATAATCGAGCGCTATCCCGGTATAAAGCTTGCCGGGACTGCAGACGGCAGATTTGTAGATGATACAGAGCTTCTTGATGTAATAAACGACGTGTCTCCGGATCTGCTGCTTGTGTGCATGAGCTCACCAAAGCAGGAGCTATGGCTTGCCGATGCGTGCACAGAGCTGAATGTGGGGCTGAGCGTGGGACTCGGTACGGTCATCGAGGGACGCCGCAAAGAGGGGTTCTTCCGCCGACTGTTTCACAATCCCGGCCGGACGCTGAAAATACCGCGCATGATACTTGCAGCACTTTGGAAAAGGATTGCCGGGTAATTCCGGCCATATAGAGCATATGAAAAAGGGAAAACTGATCGTATTCGAAGGAATAGACGGCAGCGGCAAATCTACACAGTATAAAAATCTCTGCGCGCGTATGGAGCGCGAGGGAATAGTGTATAATCATATCGTTTTTCCGCGCTATGATAAAGAGAGCAGCGCACTTATACGCATGTACCTTGGCGGAGAGTTCGGCGCGCATCCGAGCGATGTGAATGCCTATGCCGCATCGACGTTTTATGCTGTCGACCGCTTTGCCTCATATCGCACCGATTGGGGCAATATATACGAGAACGGCGGCTTGATATTATCGGACAGATATACAAGCTCCAACGCCGTGCATCAGGGCTCAAAGCTTGAAGAGAGTGAACTGCCCGCATTTTTCTCATGGCTTGCCGACCTCGAGTACGCAAAAATGGGCCTTCCGAAACCGGATCTCGTGATTTATCTCGATGTCGATATAGAGACGTCGCTTGCACGTATGCAGCGCCGCCGCGAGGAGACCGACACAAAGGCCGATATACATGAGAGTGACACCGACTATCTGCGCCGCTGCCTTCGCACAGCTGACATCGCGGCCGACTTCTTCGGCTGGACTCGCATTGCACAGATCGAAAACGGGGCTGAGCGCAGTATAGAAGCTATAAACGACGAGATATACGCTCTCGTCAGGCGCGTGATATAAAAATGCGCTGAACAAAAGCATACCGCTGTCAGGAGGTTTTATATGTCTGACAATAACATAGATAAGATGAACGAAATTTTCGCGGCTCAGGATGCAGCTGAAAAAGCCGATGCGCAGAGCGGTCGGCAGCGTACAGAGAATACAGGCAGCCGCAAGGCACGCCGTATTGCATCCGGCACTGTTAAGGCTGTTGACAAGCTGCTCATAGACGAGAGCGGCGATGAGAGCAGCAATTATACCGGTGATGACCAGTCTGAACGCGATTATAAGCCTGTACGGCAGAGTCACGAATACCGTTCCGGCTGCTTGGGCGGCATAATGTATTTTGCCTTTGTTGTCTGCCTCAGTGTTCTGCTTGCATGCGTTGCGTGGATGGCTGCAAGCGATGCACTGGCACTTAATAAAGACACCTTTACAGCTGTCGTATCACTGCCGAGTGATATTTTCAAATCCGAAACCGTGGACACCTATGATGATGACGGAAACAAGACCGGCACAAAGCGCGTTTCGCACGCCGATATAAGCTACGTTGCCGATGAATTAAAGTCTGCCGGACTTATAGAATATAAATGGCTGTTTGAACTGTTCTGTAAAATATCCAATGCCGATACGAAGCTTGACCCCGGAGAATATGAGCTTGAATCCAGCTTTGACTATCGCGCCCTGATAAAGAACATGCAGATGGGCTCCGGTTCGACCGTGACAATCAGCGTCACAATCCCCGAGGGCTTTACCATGCACCAGATCTTTACCCGACTTGAGGAGAACAAGGTCTGTTCGTATGATGATCTTATGGATGCGGCCGCAAATTACAGCTATAATTACAGCTTCCTTGAAGGGCTTGAAGAGGGCGACGCGACACGCCTGGAGGGCTTCCTCTTCCCGGATACCTATGAATTTTACGTTGGCATGCAGGCATCGAGTGCTATAAACAAGCTCCTCGAAAACTTCAACAACAAGATTACCGAGGAAATGATTTCGCAGATGAACACCATGGGGCTTGATATCCGCACGGTTGTAAATATGGCGTCTCTTATTGAGCGTGAGGCCGCAAATGACAATGAGCGCGGACTCATCGCGTCGGTTATTTATAATCGTCTTGCCATTAATATGCCGCTTGGTATTGACGCATCCATTCTTTACGTTCATCAGGATCACGAGGGTTCCCCGACCAGCGAGATGCTTGCCGAGGAAAGCCCGTATAACACGCGTCTGAACGTCGGACTCCCGCCGACGCCTATCGCGAACCCCGGTCTGGCTTCCATACAGGCTGTTTTGAATCCGGAAACGACGAACTATTATTACTATGCGCTCGACACTGCGAGCGGACAGCACAGGTTCTTCACTAACTCCGGTGAATTCGATGCCTTTGTTGCAACACAGGACTATGAATAAAAAACTGGAGCTGCTCTCTCCGGCGGGAGATATGGAGAGATTGAAAATGTGCGTGCTCTACGGTGCCGATGCTGTCTATCTTGCCGGCAGGCGCTACGGCATGCGCGCGGCATCCGCCAATTTCGGCGATGAGGAGCTGGTGCAGGCCGTCAGCTTTGCGCACGAGAGGGGAGTGCGGGTATATGTTACCTGCAATACTCTGCCTCGAGAGGATGAGCTTGCCGAGCTTCCGCGCTATCTTGCATTCCTGCAGGATGCGGGGGTCGATGCTCTTATTATTGCAGACCTCGGCGTACTTGACCTTGCAAAGAAATATGCGCCGCGTGTTAAACGCCACGTGAGCACTCAGCTTGGAGTTATCAACAGTGCCACGGCGAATGCCCTGTACGCACTGGGCGCGGATACAGTCGTACTGGCGCGCGAAACTCCTATGGAGGACATAAAAAAGATACGTGCGAATACGCCTGAAGAGCTTCGCATAGAGGCATTTGTCCACGGAGCTATGTGCGTCTCGTTTTCGGGTCGTTGCCTGCTGTCAAACTATCTCACAGGCAGGGATGCAAACCGCGGTCAATGCGCTCAGCCGTGCCGCTGGAAATATCATCTCGTCGAGGAAAAACGTCCCGGTGAGTATTTTGAGATAACAGAGGACGGCGGAACGTACATCCTTAATTCGCGGGATATGCGTATGATTGAGCATCTGCCGGAGCTTATTGATGCCGGTGTGACAAGCTTCAAGATAGAAGGACGTATGAAGTCGTCTTACTATGCAGCCGTTGTCACAAATGCCTATCGTCATGCGCTCGATGCGGCAATTGAGGGCAGACCGCCCGACAGGCTCTGGATTGATGAAACGGAGAAAGTCAGCCACCGCCCGTATACCACAGGCTTTTACTTTGGGCAGCCCGGGCAGCACTATGCCGAGGCAAGCTATTTTACCGGCGCTGATGTTGCTGCAGTGGTTGAAAGCTGCGATGAGGACGGGAATGCCGTGCTGACCCAGCGCAACAAGTTTTCGCTCGGCGATGAGCTTGAGCTTCTTGTTCCGGGCAGTGCGCCGATAAGCTTCAAGGTAGAGTCAATGCGCAACGCGGATGATGAGGAAATCAGTGATACGCGCCACGCCATGATGGAAATACACACACGTCTGCCGCAATATGCCCCGCAGTATTCTATTCTGCGCCGCTGCAGACAAACGGATAAATAAGAGAATAATCAGATAATTCGGAGGATAAGAGTCAAAATGGAAAAATTCGGTGTTAACCAGCTCAGAGAAATGTTTCTCAGCTTTTTTGAATCAAAGGGACATCTTCGCCTGCCCAGCTTTTCGCTCATTCCGCAGAACGATGCAAGCCTTCTGCTCATAAATTCCGGCATGGCACCCATGAAGCCCTACTTCAAGGGCGAGCAGGAGCCGCCGCGCCATCGTGTATGCACCTGCCAGAAGTGCATCCGTACCGGCGATATTGAGAATATCGGCAAGACAGCGCGCCACGGCACATATTTTGAAATGCTCGGCAACTTCTCGTTCGGTGACTATTTCAAGCACGAGGCCATTGCATGGAGCTGGGAGTTTCTCACCTCACCACAGTGGGTTGGTATAGATCCTGACAGACTCTATCCGTCCATATATGTCGATGATGACGAGGCCTTCGACATCTGGAACAAGGAAATCGGCATTCCTGCCGAGCGTATATTCCGCTTTGGCAAGGAAGATAACTTCTGGGAACACGGCGCCGGTCCCTGCGGCCCCTGCTCCGAGATATATTATGACCGCGGCCCGGAGTTCGGCTGCGGCAAGCCCGACTGCACCGTTGGCTGCGACTGTGACCGTTACATGGAAGTATGGAACAATGTTTTCTCACAGTTTGATAACGACGGCGAGGGCAATTATACCGAGCTTAAGCAGAAGAACATAGACACCGGCATGGGACTTGAGCGCCTCGCTGTTGTCTGCCAGGGTGTTGATTCACTTTTTGACGTCGACACGGTCATGAACATCACCCATAAAGTCAGCGAACTCACCGGCGCATATTACGGCAAGAGCCACAAGATGGATGTCTCACTGCGCGTCATAACCGACCATATCCGTTCTGCAACGTTTATGATCTGCGACGGCGTTCTGCCCTCCAACGAGGGACGCGGCTATGTCCTCCGCCGTCTGCTGCGCCGCGCTGCACGTCACGGCAAGCTCCTCGGCGTGAATGAGCCGTTCCTCTATAAAGTCATCGACACGGTTATCCACGAGAACGAGTGCCAGTATCCGGAGCTGCGTGAGAAGCAGAGCTACATCACCAAGGTTGTAAAGACCGAGGAAGAGAGCTTCGCAAAGACGATAGATGCCGGCATGAAGATATTTGCAGATCTGCTTGCAGAGCACAAGGCAAAGGGCGAGACCGTATTCTCCGGCGCTGACGCTTTCAAGCTTTATGATACCTACGGCTTCCCAATTGACCTAACCATTGAGATGTGCGAAGATGACGGCATGAGTGTTGACGAGAATGCTTTCAAGGCACTCATGGAGGAGCAGCGTGTACGCGCACGTAAGGCACGCGAGGCGCTCGGTGATCTCGGCTGGGCAGGTCAGGAGTTCGGCAAGGACGTTCCGGAAACTGAGTTTGTCGGCTATGATAAGACGGAGAATGACGGCACTGTTGTTGCTCTCGTTGCAGGCGGAGAAGTCTGCGGCGAGGTAAATACCGGTATGGATGCAGTAGTTGTGCTTGACAAGACTGCAATGTATGCCGAGATGGGCGGTCAGGTCGCGGATCACGGTGTTATGACTGCTGACGGTGTGCGCTTTGAGGTCAATAACGTCGTGAAAAACAAGGGCGGCAAGTTCATGCACTACGGCAAGCTCGTGCAGGGTCAGATTAAGCTCGGCGATACGCTCCATGTCAGTGTAGATAAAGAGCGCCGCCAGGCAATTTCCCGTGCCCACAGCGCCACCCATCTGCTGCAGAGCGCACTGCGCAGCATTCTCGGCGACCATGTGCACCAGGCCGGTTCTCTGGTTGAGCCGGATCATCTGCGCTTTGACTTCACTCACTTCTCCGCTCTCACGCCTGACGAGATAAGCAAGGTCAACACCGCCATGGCTGACATGATTCTTGCAGGTGCAGACATAACAACCGATGTGATGCAGTACGACGAGGCAAAAAAGCTCGGTGCAATGGCACTTTTCGGAGAGAAGTACGGTGACACCGTAAGAGTCGTGAAGATGGGCGACTTCTCAATGGAATTTTGCGGCGGCACGCATCTTGACAACACCGCAAAGATCGGTATGTTTGTTATCACCTCCGAGGGCTCTGTGGCTTCCGGCGTGCGTCGTATAGAGGCTATAACCGGCCGCGAGGTCATTGCAAAGTATATTGCGATGTCCGGAATGGTTAATAAGGTCGCAGAGAAGCTCAAGACCAGACCCACTGATCTTATGGCGAAGGTTGAGAGCAATCTTACCGAGATACACGATCTGCGTCAGAACGTCGATAAACTCAAGGATCAGCTTATGTCCGGTCAGGCAGAGCGTATGCTCTACGGCGCAAAGGACATAAACGGCCTCAAGGTTGTCACCATCACAAACGGCCCGGTCAACGCTGCCGATATCCGCAAGCTCGGCGACCAGCTGCGCGACCGCTTCCCCAATATAGTTGCAGTGCTCGCGGCAACAGCGGACAGCAAGGCGACAATGCTCGCAGTCTGCGGCAAAAATGCAGTTGAACGCGGTATTAAGGCCGGTGATCTTATCAAGAACATCACCAAGCTCTGCGACGGCACCGGCGGCGGCAAGCCCGATTCCGCAATGGGCGGCTGCAAGAACCTGCTTAAGCTCGACGATGCGATGGCAGCAGTTGATGATTTCGTAAACTCCAACGTTAAGGATTAATATTAATAAAAACTGAAGAAGGAGATATTGCAATGAAAGACGAAAATTGCCTGTTCTGCAAAATTATCGCCGGGGATATCCCCTCGACGAAGGTCTACGAGGATGAGAATGTTTTTGCTTTCCGTGACATAAACCCTCAGGCACCCGTGCATATACTCGTTGTGCCTAAGGAGCACATCGCGTGCGCAAATGATATTGACGCATCGAATTCCGCTGTTGTGGCACATGTATTCGAGAGCATCGCAAAAATCGCAAAGGCTGAAGGCCTTACCGGCGGCTATCGTGTCGTAAACAACTGCGGCGAGGACGGCGGACAGACCGTCATGCATCTGCATTTCCACATTATCGGCGGCGAAAAGCTCTCCGAGAAAATAATCTGATAATTATTTTAATGCAAGCCCGAAGGCACAGTATGCCGTCGGGCTTGTAAAGTATTTGAGACTGACGGAGTGCATTTGCCAAGAATATTTAATCAAGCATATTTAATAATCAACGAGGGGAGTGAAAGAGTATGCGCAGGCTCGCTGTCGGAGCATTGGCTTTTTCGGCGGCCGTTTTTGCTGCAAACTATTTGCTGCCGCTGCGCATACTTTACGTGCTTGCCGCCGTATTTGCCGGCGTTGGCATCCTGCTGATTATCATAAAACGGCGCGGATTTCTGCGCACGAAAATTGCGTTTCTTGCCGCAGCAGTGGGATTTGCAGCGTTCGGAATCCATTCTGCACGCACTGAGCTTCCCGCAAAGGAGCTTGACGGACAGACGCTGAGTATATCCGGCACTATTCTTGACTATCCGTCGATATATTCCGGATATTGCCGCGTTGAGATCAGGCTTGACGGTGAATTGCCCCACTTGAAGACTATTCTCTATGACAACAAGATGGAGCTTACGGATGCCGAGCCCGGTCAGCATATATCCTTGACGGCAAAGCTCAAAGCTGCCGATACGCGCTACGGTCAGGATCATGACTATTATAATTCCAAAGGAATTTATCTGCGCGCTACGGCAAAATCAGATATTATCATTGACGGCGGCAATACGAAAAGCATTGCGGTGTTTCCCGTTGTCGTGCGCCGTGCTGTTGCAGAGCGGGTGGAAAAGATATTTCCGTCGGATGTTTCACCGTTCATGCGCTCTGTCATGCTGGGCGATAAGAGTGCGTTATACGATGATGTGCCGAACTATACTGCGCTTACACGTGCCGGCTTCATGCATGTAGCGGCAGTATCCGGTATGCACGTGTCCTTCCTGGTTGCTCTTGTGCTGTTCCTTCTGGGCAGAACGCGAAGAAGCGCCGTGTTTTGCGTAATAATAATCTGGTGCTTCGTGCTTGTCACGGGTTCAGGCCCATCGGCGGTGAGAGCGGGATTTATGCAGTCAATGCTCTTGATGGCACCTATAGTCCGTCGCGAGAGCGATCCCGTTACATCTCTATCAACGGTTCTTGCTCTTGTTCTGCTGCAAAATCCGCATGCGGCTGCGAGTGTCAGTCTTCAGCTCTCTTTTGGCGCAATGGCGGGAATATATCTCTTTTTCGGCAAAATTAACTCCACACTGCTCGAACTTATACCTGACGGGAAAATACGTAAGATTTTACGAAATCCCATAGGCGTTGCTGCGTGCTCTCTTGCGGTTATGATAATCACTGTGCCGCTGACGGCAATACACTTCGGTTATGTCTCGGTTCTTTCTCCGCTGATGAATGTTGCTGCGCTTTGGGCTGTGTCGTTTTGCTTCTGCGGCGGCTTTGCGGCCTGTGCACTGTCCGCTTTATCAAATGCAGTCGGTATTGCAGCGGCATGGGTTGCTTCATGGGCTGCAAGGTATGTGCTCCTTGCGGCGCGTCTTGTATCCGGCGTATCATTTGCGGTGCTCTACCTTGATAACGGCGCCGCTGCAGCATGGCTTGCTCTGACATATCTGCTCATTATTTTGGCGGCTTTTACAAAGGCCAGAGCTGCTTACCGGCTCTTATGTCCGCTGGCATTTTCGGTACTGGCATTTTTCGCAATGCTGGGATTGACAAATTGGGGCTACTCGCAGGGGGCAGGCTGCGTGACAGTGCTGGATGTCGGTCAGGGGCAATGTATCGCGGTGATAAGCGGGGAGAGATGCGTCGTGATTGACTGCGGCGGTGGCTCAAAGCAGCAGAGAGCGGGAGAAACAGCCGGTGCATATTTGCTCAATCGCGGATACAGCCGGATAGATGCGCTGCTGCTCACTCATCTCCACTCAGATCATGCAAACGGTGTTCTGCAGCTTATGGAAATGGTTGAAGTAGATAATATTATTATGCCGGCCGCCCCGTCTGACGATGACGGGCTGCTTGAGCCGATATTGAAAAGCGCAGCAAATCACGGCACATCAGTCGGATATGTGAGTGAGGATACGGCGCTCTCAGCCGGAAATATCGGGCTTGAACTATACGCACCGCCGCAGGATGGAGATACGAATGAACGCTGCATGATGATATGCGCATCTCTCGGTGATTTCGACGTGCTGGTCACGGCAGATGCACCGGTTGCGGCGGAAAAAGAATTTATCGCTTCACACACGGTACATGGTATAGAAGTATACATAGTCGGTCACCACGGCAGCAAGTATTCAAGCTGTGTCGAACTATTAGAGAGCATAGATGCCAATACTGCCATTATCAGCGTCGGATATAACACATACGGGCATCCCACTCAAGAAACTCTTGAACGTCTGCAGGATTGCGGATATAATATTTACAGAACAGATCAGAACGGGAGCGTAGAAATACGCATAGGTAGCTGAGTATGGCCAAAAGAAAAGAAGAGAACAGCGCAGACTATTCTCAGGAATTAAAAAAACTTAAAGCAGGCGGACCGCAGAGACTTTATCTCATTCGCGGGGAAGAGGGATATCTTCGCGAGCAGTTTCTGCTTGAACTGAAAAAGCTGTGCATACCGGACGGTGAGGACAGCTTCAGCTACAGGCGCTTTGACGGGCCGGAGCTTGACTATAAAGAGCTTGCCGCGGCAATAGATGCTGTACCCTTTATGAGCGAGTACAGTTTCGTCGAGCTGCGCGGTATCAATATAAATAAGCTTAAAGACACGGACAAGTTGATCACCGTCCTCTCGGATATACCTGATTATTGTGTGGTCGTTTTTCTTCATAACGACGACCCAATGGACAAGAAAACACAGCTTGACGGCCGCTTGAAGATTGTCAAAGAGCTGCGTGAAAAGAGTACTGAAATTGTGTTTAATGCTCAGCCGCAGGGTAAGCTTGTCAACTGGATAGGACGTCGGTTCGCGGCGGCAGGAAAAAGTGTGGATCTCGAAGCGG
Source organism: bacterium (assembly GCA_963590455.1). Lineage (GTDB taxonomy): Bacteria > Bacillota > Clostridia > Oscillospirales > Oscillospiraceae > Limivicinus. Next base: position 19,744 of record CAVAPH010000012.1, read on the forward strand.
TACAGCGGCTTACGTTTATAAGCGGAACTCTGATGAACAGACTCATTCCGGAAATAGACAAGGTTGCGGCCTTTGCAAAAGGCAACAGAGTCACCGTTGAGGATGTTGAGGCCGTCGCGCAGCATATTCCGAGTGCCGAAGTTTTCGAGATGACGGAGCAGATGGCCAACAGAAATTTTGAACGTGCTGCTGATACCCTGGCGGAACTGCTTTCTGATGATGATAATGACCCGATGATTATGAATGCCCTCCTTGGTTCGCAAATGCGCCGACTTTATGCTGCGCGGCTTGCGTTGGAAAAGGGCTGGAGCGTAAAACAAATTTCGAAGCTGTGCAATTTGAAATATGATTTTATAGCCGAAAAGCTGATGAAAAGCGCACGCAGGTTTTCAGTGTCCGAGTTAAAGCGTGCCGTTGAGCTCTGCGCTGATACAGACTATAAAATGAAAAGCAGCTCAACGGATGATGCAGAGCTGCTCAAGGAATGCGTTATGCTGATAGCGGCAGGTGAAGCCGATGCATAGTGTGAAGGAGGTTATAGTCGTCGAAGGACGCTATGACAAAAATGCACTTAGCCAGGTCGTAGATGCCGTTATTATAGAAACTTCGGGTTTTGGCATATTTAACGACAGACAGAAGCAAAAGCTGCTGCGAAAGCTGGCAGAGGAGCGGGGATTGATTATCTTGACGGATCCGGACGGTGCAGGTTTTGTCATCCGAAATTTTATCCGCGGAAGTGTAGACCCGTCGCTCGTAAAGCACGCCTATGTTCCGGACATTGCCGGCAAGGAGCGCCGCAAGGCGACAGCATCAAAGGAAGGAAAGCTCGGCGTAGAGGGAATGCGCCCGCAGGTGCTGCTCGATGCCCTTATACGCGCCGGTGCGACCATAGATGACATCTCGCCGGATGAGAAACCACAGCGCATTACAAAGACAGACATGTTTAAGCGTGGATTGAGCGGAGGACAAGGCAGCCGCGAAAAACGCGCAGCCCTGATCAAAACCCTTGACCTCCCCGAACATCTGACAGCAGACGCACTATTAGACGTCCTAAACGCCACCATGACCCGCGAAGAGTTTATGACGATGGAATTATGATATAAGATATAAATAGAGGTCTCCTCGATTGGGGCCCCCTGTTTAATATATAAAAAATAAAATAAAAAATTCTGAAATCACATGATTTCAGAATTTTTTATGGTCCGAGTGACTGGATTTGAACCAGCGGCCTCTTGAACCCCATTCAAGCGCGCTACCATCTGCGCTACACCCGGATATTCACTTTTTCAGCGCTCGATTATATTAGCACAATCTTTCCTAAAATGCAAGAGTTAATTTTAGAATATGAAAAAAATATTTTTCCCCTGAGTAATTCTAAAGTTCTAACTCTATATTTTAACTCTTCCATTGCGTTTGCGTATGTGATATATTATTCATATATTCATACACATTCTTACCTTATCTGCCGGAGGTGTCTTATGTATATGCGCGAGAAGTATTATAAGAAGAAGGCTAAAGAAACAGCAGCTGCCTTTTTGCGTGAAAAACGTGGTTATGTTACGGCGGAGGAGAAGAGGGCGTTTAAGCTTGCAGTTAAGCTCCGTCGGCAGTATTGGCGCGAAGGTCTTAACGCGTTAGATGCCGATGAGAGAAACGCTCAGCTGCGTGCGTATAGAATTTTCAGATTAAAAGTATTCTTCGGCGGACTTTTTGCCAAAAAACCTAAAAAGCAAAAGAATGTGCAGGAATCAGAAAACGGGCAGACGGAATAATATATCGGGAATGGTGCTTGTATGAAAGATAAAAAACTGAAATACGGGTTTCTCATAGACCACATGACATTGGAAGAAAAAGCCTCACTTATGTCCGGGGCTGACTTTTGGCACACTAAGCCTGTTGAGCGAGTTGGCGTTCCGAGCGCAATGATGTCCGACGGACCGCACGGATTGCGCAAGAAACTTGACCGCAGCGCCGGGACAGGCACGGGCAAGACTGCACCTTCTACATGCTACCCATCTGCAGCCGGGTTGGCCAACAGCTGGGATGAGGCACTTATCGAGGAGATGGGCGCCCATATCGGTGCAGAGGCCGTCGCTGAGAAAATAAGCATGGTACTCGGCCCGGGAGTGAACATAAAGCGCAGTCCGCTTTGCGGCAGAAATTTTGAGTATTTTTCCGAGGATCCGCTGCTTGCCGGTAAAATGGCAGCGGCACTGATTCGCGGCATACAGTCGCAGGGTGTGTATGCCTGCGTCAAGCATTTCGCTGCAAACTCGCAGGAGCTTCACCGTATGACTGTAGACTCCGTTGTGGATGAAAGAACTCTGAGGGAGATTTACCTCACGGCGTTTGAGATCGCGATAAAAGAGGGCGGCGTCAAAGGCCTGATGACGAGTTACAACCGTGTAAACGGCGAGTACTCTGCTGAAAATCTGCATCTCATGCGCGACATTCTCCGCAATGAATGGAATTATGACGGGCTTGTTGTCAGTGACTGGGGCGCAGTAAATGACAGAGTTGCCGCACTCAAGGCTGGACTGACGCTTGAAATGCCGTCATCGGGCGGAATAACGGATGCCCACATAATCGCGGCAGTGAACGAAGGAATCCTGGACGAACGGCTGCTTGATGAGCAGGTTGATAAGCTGCTGCAGTTTGTGTTCTCAACCGGTGAGGCGAGAGAAAAGAACATAAGCTATGATCGCGCGCAGCATCACATCTTTGCAGGCAAAGTGGCAGAAGAAACGGCAGTCCTGTTGAAAAATGACGGCAATCTGCTGCCAATATCAAGCCGTGACAGGTCTGTTGCACTTATCGGTCCGTTCGCTGAAAAACCGAGATATCAAGGGTCAGGCAGCTCACGCATTGTTCCGACTTTGATGGATACAGCTGTTGAAGCTTTGCCGCTGTGCAGCATGAACATAAAGGGTTATGCACGGGGCTTTGAGAAAAACGGAAAGGCGAATCAAAAGCTCCTCAATGAAGCTGTTGAGCTTGCGCGCAGTGCTGATGTCGCTTTGTTATATCTGGGCCTTGATGATATTTATGAGGTTGAGGGCGAGGACAGAGAAAACATGTGCCTGCCTGAAAATCAGGTAGAGCTGCTCAAGGCTGTTGCAGCGGTAAATGAGAATGTTGCCGTTGTGCTCTCCTGCGGCTGCGCTGTTGAAATGCAGTGGCATAAATACGCAAAGGCCATCGTTCACGCATATCTCGGCGGACAGGCGGGGGCAATGGCGATTGCACGTCTGCTCACGGGTCAGGCTAATTTCTCCGGAAAGCTTGCGGAGACGATTCCGCTGAATTATGCCGCAGTTTCGTCGTCACCGTATTTCCCGGGGCGTGAGGCTACGGCAGAATACAGAGAGGGAATATATGTCGGCTATAGATATAACGTAACAGCCGGAGTGCCGTCAATGTATCCGTTCGGCTTTGGTATGAGTTATACCGAGTTTGAGTACAGCGACCTTCAAATTGACGGAGATGTTGTCCGATTCAAGATAAAAAATACCGGCAGTGTTTCAGGTGCTGAGATTGCACAGCTCTATGTTGCACCTCATACCGGCGGAATGTTCAGACCGGCGCGTGAGCTTAAAGGCTTCGTGCGAGTGCAGCTTGAACCCGGTGAGGAGCGTTTAGCCGAGATCAGGCTTAACGATCGCAGCTTTGCTGTCTGGAACACCTCAGTGAATAGCTGGATGGTTGAACCGGGGGAGTATGAGATACTTATCGGGGCCTCATCTGTTGACATTCGCCTTAGTGCAAGTATTGAAAAGAACGGCGACGCTGTGCCGAATCCGTATACAGACTGTGAGTTTGAGCCCTATGTCAGCTGCGATGTATTTCGCATACACGGACATAATTTTTCTGCATTGCTCGGCAGAAAACTTCCGAGAAGAAGCTGGAACAGATATGCGAGGCTTTGCGTGAACGACAACGTAAGTCAGGGCGAATATCTTGAGAAAGGCATGGGCAGCAAGCTCTGCACTGCACTGAAGACTGCCAGAAATATTCTGCGAGATCTTGGAATGTGGCAGCTTGCCGGTGATGTGAGCTTTTTGATTAATATGCCGTACAGAGCGATAGGCAGAATTTCCGGCTGCTTTGATGATGCACAAATGGCGGCCCTCATGAAGCTTGTCAACGGAGATGACGACGGTAAAGAAGCTTTTGCCGAGGCAACGAAACAGAGAATAAAGAAAAAAGAATCATAAATTCGGCAGGAAAATAAGACGCGGAACTTTTTTCATAAAAATTTGTCAAAATAATTAGTGCAAGTCGAACATATTTGATGTATAATAAAAAATAGTAAAATGCATTTTCCAGTATGCGGCTTATTCCTGACAGACTGACAGCCGCGGTGAGCATGTTTCGGAGGATGAAATCATGAAAAAAATTACAGCTATTTTATTTGCGCTGGTGCTGGTTGTTTGCCTGCTGCCGGTGTCAGCCTTTGCTGTCGGTAATCTGCCGCAGCCGGATGAGTACGGATACGGATACAGCAGCAGCCTGCCGCAGCCTGACGTTTGGAGTGACGGCTCAACTGACAGCGGCTGGAGCACGGGTGATAACAGCGGTTATAACTATACTATTTCGAATATTGTCTCCACTCCGGTCATAAGCAGCCAGCCTTCTGATGTCTCCGGGTCAATCGGTGATGTTCCGGCTGTCCTCTCTGTCAGTGCATATACCTATGACAGCGGCGAGGTTTGCTATCAGTGGTACGCCGTGAACAGCTCCGGCCTTGGCGGCCTGACGGCAATTCCTGGAGCCTATGCATCTACCTACACGCCTCCTCAATCCGCCGGAACTGCATATTATTGCGTCGGCGTTTACAATGTCGCCGGTAGTTACCGCAGCACCGAGGTTATGAGTGACACAGTCGCAGTTTCCTACAGCGGCATTGAGATAATCAGCAGCCCAACCAAGGTCAGCTATACCCAGGGCGAGACTATTAGCCTGAGCGGCCTTGTAGTTCGCATCTATGACGCAAACGGCGGCTACTGGGATTCCACCAACGGCAGCGGACTGTCAGTGTATCCTTCAAAGGCCGAAACTGTCGGCAGCATCCCCGTTTCCCTTAACTACGGTATGTCCAGCGCAATGTTTTATATAAACGTCACCGCTGCAGCATCCGGCACGAGCACCACGACTGACGGAACGACCGAAACTGCCGACGCAACCGATGCAGATCATGTCCACGAATACGGTGATTGGGTTGTAACAAAGGAAGCCAACTGCCTCAACACAGGCCTGCGTACACGTACCTGCGAGTGCGGTGATACCCAGACCGAGGTTATACCCAAGACTGACCATACCTGGGATGAGGGTGTTATTACAAAGCAGCCCACAGAGACATCTAACGGCTCCAAGCTCTACACCTGCACTGTCTGCAAGGCGAACAAGAGCGAGATAGTGCCCTACGGCACCGATACAAGCAGCAGCACCCTGCGCATTGACGAGGGCGAGCCTGATTCTACAACCAACCCCTCCGGCACGGTGAACGGCTCAACTGTTGCAGACGGCAGTACCGGTACGGCAACTAATGTCGGTACGGTCAGCAAGAACAGCGACAGCAGTGGCTGGTGGCTTATCCCTGTCTCTGCACTTCTGCTTGTCGGCTGCGGAACCGGCGCATACTACCTTATGAAGAAAAAAGGCGGAGAACAGTAATTAAAGTCTGTGCCCTCGCAAAATAGTGAGGCATGGCAAATTGACAATTTAGAAAATGGCAGGCTGATGAACAGAATATTTCTTCAGCCTGCCTTTTAGCATACGGATAATTAAAAAATCTAAGATACAAGGAGAACAATTATGGGTTTGTTGAAAGCTGCTACCGGCGCGGCCGAAGGAGTTCTGGGCGATCAGTGGAAAGAGTATTTTTACTGCGAAGCGCTTCCCGAAAATGTTTTGGTGACTAAGGGAAGAAAAAAAGTGTCAGGCCGTTCCTCAAACCGCTACGGAGAGGACAATATTATATCCAATGGTTCCGTTATTGCAGTTGCTGACGGGCAATGCATGCTCATTGTTGAGCAGGGGAAAATAGTCGAAGTCTGTGCGGAACCCGGCGAGTTTAAATACGACAGCTCTACAGAGCCAAGCGTTTTTTCCGGCAGCCTCGGTGACAGTATTCTTGAGGTATTTAAAAACATCGGCAAGCGCTTTACATTTGGCGGAGCAGCTCCGAAGGATCAGCGCGTCTATTATTTCAACATCAAGGAGATTGTCGGTAATAAGTACGGCACACCGTCTCCCGTGCCTTTCCGCGTTGTAGATAAGAACATCGGCCTTGATGTCGACATCACCATACGCTGCTTCGGAGAGTACAGCTACAGAATCTCAAATCCGCTGCTGTTCTATACCAATATCTGCGGCAATGTGTCCGGTCAGTATACCCGGGATAAGATAGAGGGTCAGCTTAAAACTGAGCTTCTTACCGCGCTTCAGCCCGCATTTGCAAAGATCTCCGACATGGGTATCCGCTATTCTGCTCTGCCGGGCCACACCATGGAAATGGCGGACGCTCTCAACGAGGTGCTTTCTAATAAATGGCGCGATCTGCGCGGCATAGAGATAGTATCAATCGGCGTCTCCAGTGTGAAGGCAAGCGAGGAAGACGAAAAGATGATAAAGGAGCTGCAGCGCAATGCAACTTTCCGTGACCCGAATATGGCAGCGGCTCATCTTGTCGGCGCTCAGGCGGCAGCGATGCAGAGCGCAGCTTCCAATCAAAACGCAGGCTCGGCAATGGCATTTATGGGCATGAATATGGCGCAGAATGCAGGCGGGGTCAACGCACAGGATCTTTTCCGCATGGGCGCACAGCAGCAGTCACAGAAATCAGCGCAGCCTGCAAGCACATGGACATGCCCAAGCTGCGGTGCAAACGTGAGCGGCAAATTCTGCCCGGAGTGCGGCACGAAAAAGCCTGAAACCAACAGTTGGACCTGCTCATGCGGTGCTGTAAACAAGGGCAAGTTCTGCTCCGAATGCGGCGCGAAGAAACCGAGCGGAGTGCCTCAGTATAAGTGCGACAAGTGCGGCTGGGAGCCCGAAGATCCGACGCATCCGCCGAAGTTCTGCCCCGAATGCGGAGATCCATTCGACAACGGAGACATAGTTTGATTTTTAATAATATTATATAACTAATTAAAAGGCGCGACGGAGAGTAAAAATCCGCCGCGCCGTGAAAGATATTCGAAAATGAACAGAGTAAAATCTATTTTGCGTATTATTGCACTCGCATTTGTACTGAGTGCTGTGCTTATGCTCACTGCATGCTCAACCGTAGCGAAGGAGGATTTGGGAGTATATACGCTCAAATACGTCATCCGTGACGGCGAGAAATTTCAGGCGGATGATCTCTATGACACAGACTCCACGCTTGAGCTATCGAAGACTAAAGCGTTGCTGACTCTTGACGGTGAAAGCTACACCGGCGAATGGTCGGTTGAGGACGATAATTTGCAGTTCACCGTTGATGAACAGACATCAAGCGGGACAATTTCAGACGGAGTGTGCATGCTTAACCTGCTGGATTCCGGCCTCGTGTACGTTTTTACACGTGATGATGCCGATATGTCCGCAATTGATCTCGAGGCAGAGGCTGAGAGCGTTTCGCTCAGCGATACGCAGAAGCTTTGGAACGGCGGATGGTACGGCTGGTGGTCTATCGACAATGCGCAGGGCGACTGGACGGCGCTTGACGGGCAGTGGTATGACTGCCTTGCACGTATAAGCTTTGATGCAGATGGTGTCGGAAACCTGCTGCTCTGGGATGAGCAGACAAGCCCGGACACGGCAATGGGCAACGTTAATTTTGAGCTGAATGCACCGGGTAAAGACAGCGATAACTCAATGGGTACGGCAAGCTCAATCAGCGGCAACTTCTGGCTTATGACTATAGGAGAGGGCGACTGGCAGCTTGACCCTACAATTACGGGTTATGAAAAAATGATTGTCATAAGCGGCAGCTATGAGGCAGACGAGGGCAGCTTTGATTATGCCATAGTCCTGAGACCCTGGGGCACACTTTGGGATGATGTCGAACAGGACGGTATGATGCTGCTGCCGTATTATTATGAGACGTGGTACCTGCCTCTCGTAGAAAGCGGTGCAGATATGCCGGACGTTTTGGAGCCGCCGGAGGTTATCGAAGATGCAGATACTGATGATGCGGAAGAAGCTGAAGAGAACTAAGAGGGGATAGATATATGGCCGATCAGGTAACAAATTATAAATGCCCGGCCTGTACCGGGCCGATGCACTTTGACAGCGCCACGGGCAAGCTCCATTGCGACTATTGCGACAGCAGCTACGAGGTTGCAGAGATAGAGGCAATGTATGCCCAGAAAAATAGCGATGCTGCAGCGTCAGATCAGGCTGCACAGAAGATTGAGGAAGATTCTACAGAGGGCTGGGATTTTAGCGAAAGCGGCTCCGACTGGGGCAGTGACGCATCCGGTGTTCGTGCTTTTAACTGCCCGAGCTGTGGCGCAGAGCTTATTCTCGATGAAACGACTGCGGCGACAAGCTGTCCGTACTGCGATAATCCGACAATCATTCCCTCATCCCTTGCCGGCAGTCTCAAGCCGGACTGCATTATACCGTTCAAGCTCAACAAGGAACAGGCGAAGGAGGCATTCCGCAACTACCTCAAGGGCAAAAAGCTCTTGCCGAAGCTGTTTTATGAAGAGAGCCACCTTGACGAGATCAAGGGTGTATATGTCCCGTTCTGGCTTTTTGATGCACACGCTGAGGCCGACATCAGATATAAGGGGAAGACCGTCAGACACTGGTCCGACAGGGATTTTAATTATACCGAAACGAAGATTTTTAACCTTGAGCGCAGTGGCTTCCTTGATTTTGAGAGAGTGCCTGTAGACGGCTCAAAAAAGATGGCTGACGAGCTGATGGAGTCGGTCGAGCCGTTTGACACTGCCCAGCTTGAAAATTTCAAAACTGCGTATCTGGCCGGATATTATGCAGACAGATATGATGTTGCCGCCAAGGACGCGGTTCCGCGCGCAAACGAGAGAATGCAGAAAAGCGTGAAAAACATGTTTGACTCCACTACACGCGGATATATAGACGTCACTCCGCTTTCAAGTCATATCCGCATTGCAAAGGGTGGCGCCAGATATGCGCTTTTCCCCGTGTGGATAATGAACACGACTTGGCACGATGAGAAATTCGTCTTTGCAATGAACGGTCAGACGGGCAAATTCGTCGGCAATCTTCCGTGCGATAGTTCGCTCAGATGGAAGTGGCACGGCATATATACCGGAATTTTTGCGGCAGCTCTCGTCCTGATAGAACTGCTGATAAACCTGATGTGAGGAGGAAGCGCGATGAAAAAAAGGTTAATTTCGCTGCTCCTTGCGTTTGTATTTATATTTGCAGCATGTGCGGTATCTGCCGGCGCAACCTATGACCGGGTACTTGGATTTGAAGCCAATGATAAAATCGACGAGCTGAACGACCTTGCGCAGGAGCTATATGATGAGTACAGCTTCGAGGTCTGCTATGCATATCAAGAATCGCTCGACGGCATGACTGTGCAGGAGCTGGCAGAGCATATCTACAACGATAACATTGATGATGTTAACGGTATGCTTCTGCTTGACTGCACCGAGTCCGGCAAATATTATCTCTATCGCTCTGGAACTGCGGCTGCGCTTATCTCCGATACGGACGCGCAGGCACTCTGTTCGGCTTATGAAGCAGGCGGCTCAAGCTACGGGGAATCGGTGCATGCATATCTGCTTGAAGCAAAAGAAATACTTGCAAGAGTAACTGATGCTGAATCCAATCTAACCGCTACGACGAGCGCTGATTATATCCCGGAAGAACGTATGCTTGCGCGGGTTGTTGACAATGCCGACGTTTTGACTTCGGAAGAACTTTCTCAGCTCAATGATTATGCGGACTCTGTCAGCGAGAGCAACCGCTGTGATGTCGCAGTCGTTTTGGTAACTGACACAGCCGGAGAGAGTACCCAGAATTACGCCATGGATTTCTATGATCAGAATGGCTATGGTTACGGCGACAATGATGATGGTGTTTTACTGCTGATAGATGTAAATGCACGCGAGTTTAACTGTGTAACTCATGGATACGGTGCATACGCATTCACTGATGCAGGACAGGAATATGCCGAAAAGAAGTATATATCATATCTGAAAAAGAGCGATTGGGCAGGCGCTGCAGAGACTTTTATAAAAATTTCCGACGATCTGCTGGACAGAGCGAGAAACGGCCAGCCGTTCGATACGTACAATTTGCCGCAAGGCATTGCAGTCAGAGTGATTAAAATCGTCTTAATCGATCTGGCTGTCGGTTTTCTGTTTGCTTTTATCCCGGTGTTGATTATGAAAGGCAAGCTGAAAACCGTCGACAGCAAATCCGATGCTGCGGATTATATGCGTCGTGACAGCTTCCAGCTTACACGCAGCAATGATTTCCTGATCAACAGATATGTCAACAGAGTTCCCAGACCAAAGGACAATGGACCAAGACCGGGCCCGGGCGGACCCGGAGGAGGACACGGGCCTGGCCCCGGACCGGGGCACGGCGGCGGAACATCCTTCAGGTCAAGCAGCTCCGGCCGAAGCTTCGGCTCCCACGGCGGCAGATTTTAATAAGATATAATATAAGGGCGCGCTGATGTGCAGCATACAGGTTCATCAGCGCGCCGAATTTTTGATTTTTATTTTTTGAGGAGAAATGTCTGTCCCATAGAATACGGATTCCCGCCTCTGCCGGAGCTTATGTGTTCACGCATAGCATCCCGGTTCGCAATCGCCATCCCGGCAAGACGGTCAATACCAAAGTCGAGCAGGGCAGGGCAGAGCGGGACTGAAGGCCCGGTGAGTATGGTATAAGCATTTTTGCACAGACTCAGAAGGTGAGGCAGAGTCTTGTTTATTAGGGCGCTTCCGGTGATAAACACATAGTCGCAATGCGGCAGAATATAGTCGCAGGCGGCGTCCGGATAATCGCCGCCCTTAGGCGCTCGTTCGATTATATATACATCTTTAGCTGCACGGTGTATCTCCTCCGTCAGATGGAGATGCCCGATTGCTGCCACGGTTGCCCCGTCAAAGCTCAGGCCTGCAGTGCTGTAATTTTCATATGGCTCCGAACAGTTGAGAGCTTCAATTTTTGCTGATGTGTTGAAATACGCATTAGCCGCAGCAAGTGCTTTGCTCGCCTCGTTCAGATTCCAGCTCTTGATAGCAGCTGCAGCCTCTTTCAACGAGAGACCTTCAAATCCGTGCCCGAACATCGCGGCACGGCTCATGACGCTGTCTGCCATTGCCATCCCGAGAGAGTCCGCACACTCCACCATAGACCAACAACGACCCGTCTCAGCATGAATTATCCTCTTATCTTCGGCATCATCACCCATTGCGGCCAAAATTGCATCGTACAGTTCAAAAAAATTATCCATAATCGCCCTACACCTGTGATTGAAATAGTTTTGCAGCCAGTATTATAGCATCATGGCGCGGGCTTGCCAAGATGAGAGCAAGAATATACCCCGTTGTTGCGTTTATATCAGAAATGTATTATAATAAACTGGTAATG
>CAVAPH010000013.1:0-30642 GCA_963590455.1 bacterium
GAAAAAGTTGACAGTTTTTGCATACGGTGGTAATCTTTTTAAATAATATTAAATCACGGAGGTGCGCTTGATGACAAAAGAGGCAAAATCCGGCGGGATAAAGGAGCACAAGACGCTCTGGCAGTTTATTAAATTCGTGCTCGTGAGCAGTCTTGTGGGAATTGTACAGATTATACTTGTCAACGTGCTCTATTACGCGATGCGGGATTGGCGCGCACCGCTGCCGGAGCTGCTCTCCGGGATATTCAGTGCCTCCACGGTCGGCGTGGGGAACGACAACTGGGGCTATGTTCTGCCGTTTTTCCTCTCCAATCTGCTGGCAAATATATATGGCTATATTCAAAATAAGAAGACGACGTTTAAATCAGACGCCCCCGCATGGTGCTTTGCCGTATATATTGCGCTTATGGCGGCGCTCATTCTGTTTTCAACCTGGCTGCAGGGCGTTGTCGTCAATGCGCTGAAAAACACCGGAATCGCATTCTGGGCAGGTCTTGCACCGACTATCGCTTCAATGTGCGCCGGAACGCTGCAGATGGCGGTCCTCTTCCCCATGGAGAAATTTGTACTTTTAAAAGAGAAGAAACCCGAGCCCTGAGTGCGAGCTATTATGCGAGCTATTATAATATATTTTATATATATTTCTCCGCAATATCACAACACTGTAAGTCTCGTGTCAAGACGCGTGCCGGTTTTTCCGGGGCGCGTCTTTTTTATTAAATCACGCAAAAACGGCATTTAAGTGATGGGAATTTTGCATAATCGCTGATTTGTGTATTTTATAAATGCAAATTTGTTCCCGGAACTCCTTATTTTTTTCATTTTAAATAATCATTTTGAAAATTTTCATGTTTTTGCGCCGCAATATGCACTAAATGTCAAGAAACTGTCAATTCTGCTTGTGTAAATCGCCCATTATTCTGCTGACAGCGTGCAATATTTCAGCGTTTTGCATGAACTTGTTCAAATTGCATAGAAACCGTTCAAAATTGCCTTGCAAATCTCGGCTAAATAGGTTAATATGCACACAGAGGCAAGATCTCGAATGTTTTTTAAGGAGAAATCAGTATGGAATTCTTTGTCTGGTTTACGCCTGTGGCTGCAGTACTGGCACTTATCTTTGCTGCATACAAGGCAAATTATGTACAAAAAGCTGCACCCGGCAACAGCAGGATGCAGGAAATAGCGCAGGCAATAGCCGAGGGCGCAGATGCATTTTTGAAGTCAGAATATAAAATTCTGGCTATTTTCGTGGTCGTACTCTTTGTATTGATCGCGCTGTTTATTGACATCGGCACTGCAGTGTGCTTCATTATCGGTGCACTCTTCTCTATCCTTGCAGGCTTCTTCGGCATGAAGGTCGCAACCCGCGCCAACGTCCGCACGGCAAACGCCGCGATGGAGCACGGCATGAACCGCGCACTGTCCATCGCATTCTCCGGCGGCTCCGTCATGGGTATGTGTGTTGTCGGTCTGGGCCTGCTCGGCTGCAGCATGATATACATCATCACCAAGGATTACAATATACTCTTCGGTTTCTCTCTCGGCGCTTCTTCCATCGCACTGTTCGCACGTGTCGGCGGCGGTATCTACACCAAGGCTGCTGACGTCGGCGCTGACCTCGTCGGCAAGGTCGAGGCCGGTATCCCTGAGGACGACCCACGCAACCCCGCAGTTATCGCTGACAACGTCGGTGACAATGTCGGTGACGTTGCCGGTATGGGCGCAGACCTGTTTGAGTCCTATGTCGGTGCTCTGGTCTCCGCACTCACTCTCGGTGTCGCAGTTGGCGGTGCTTTTGAAGGCGCCGGTGTGTTCTATCCCCTCGTGATCGCCGCAGTCGGCATCGTCGCTTCTATTATTGCAACCTTCTTTGTGCGCGGCAAGGACAACTCCAACCCGCACCAGGCTCTCAAGATGGGCTCCTATGTCTCCGCCGGTCTCGTTGCCGTCGGCTCCATAATTCTCAGTAAAGTATTCTTCGGCAGATTCTACTGCGCAGCTGCCATAATCGCCGGCATCGTCGTCGGCCTCGTAATAGGCTTTGTAACTGAGGTCTACACCTCCGAGGATTACAAGTCCGTCAAGCGCATCGCTGACCAGTCCGAAACCGGTTCCGCTACCACTATTATAAGCGGCGTTGCAGTCGGCATGATGAGCACCTGGGTTCCCATTCTCCTCATCTGCGTCGGCATTTACATCTCCTACTCCGTCACCGGCGACCTCTACGGCATCGCACTTGCCGCAGTCGGCATGCTCAGCACCACCGGCATCACCGTTGCTGTTGACGCTTACGGCCCCATCGCCGACAACTCCGGCGGTATCGCAGAGATGAGCGGTCTTGATCCCCATGTCCGTGAGATCACCGATAAGCTCGACGCTGTCGGCAACACCACCGCTGCAATGGGCAAGGGCTTCGCAATCGGCTCCGCTGCTCTCACCGCACTGGCACTCTTCGTTTCCTACGCAACCGAGGTTCAGCTCGACACTCTCGACCTGCTTGATCCGAACGTTGTTATCGGTCTGCTCATCGGCGGCATGCTCCCCTTCGCTTTCTCCGCAATGACCATGGATTCCGTTTCCAAGGCAGCTTACAAGATGATCGAGGAAGTTCGCCGTCAGTTCCATGAGATTCCCGGCATCCTCGAAGGCAAGGCAAAGCCCGATTACAGCTCCTGCGTTTCCATCTCCACCCGCGCTGCTCTCCACGAGATGATCGTTCCCGGTCTGATGGCAGTTCTCGCACCTCTCGCAGTCGGCATCCTCTTCGGTGCCGGCGCACTGGGCGGCCTCCTCGCAGGCTCTCTCGTCACCGGCGTTCTGCTTGCAATCTACATGTCTAACGCAGGCGGCGCATGGGACAACGCAAAGAAGTATATCGAAGGCGGCCACCACGGCGGCAAGGGCTCTCCCGCTCACAAGGCTGCTGTTGTCGGCGACACCGTCGGCGATCCGTTCAAGGACACCTCCGGCCCGTCCATCAATATTCTTATCAAGCTCATGACTGTTGTCTCCCTCGTTTTCGCTCCTATATTTGTTCAGATTGGCGGTCTTCTGTAATCTCTGATTTCCGCCGCAACCAGCCCTCCCGGCGCAGGTATATTGCCTGCGCCGATTTTTTTGCAGTTCTTGACGTATCGTGCCGGGGATTGTATAATAATCAGGCTGCATTAAATATCCGGCTGTCTACTTATTATAATAAATTTATAATAAATATCATAAACAGCAATAAAGCATGAGGTCTGCGAAATGAAAAAGCGTTCAAAGCCAAAATCCAAGTCAAAATATATAGTTGAGAGCATTATTCTGCTCATTCTTGCCGCCGTAATGGTGCTGCTCTTCTGGGTGCGCGGTGTTGCGCTCGAGATGGAGGAGTCCAAGCTCTCCGTGCAGGAATCCTCTCAGCCGACTGAAACTGCGGCCGAGGTCAGCAGCAGCCCTGCCGCGACGCCGACGCCCACCCCCACGCCGACGCCGGAGCCCACACCGGAGTACTTCACCATCTCCATGGTCGGCGACTGCACGCTCTGGTCGAGCACGCAGTTTGAAAACAGCGATGTCGGCCTGCCGAAGACTGTAGGTGAGGATTACTCATATCCGTTTTCAAACACCGTGGAATATTTCAAGGACGACGAGTATACTCTCGCAAACTTTGAGTGCACGCTCTCCGACACAAAGCTTTCGTCCTCTCAGATGTTCTACTTCCTCGCCCCCACCTCTTATGCAAATATAATGACCGAGGGCGGCGTTGACTTTGTGACGACTGCGAACAACCACTCGCTCGACTTCGGCGAAACCGGACTGCAGAACACGATGGCGGCGCTCGACGCCGTGGGTCTCCCCTACGGAACAGAGGATCAGTATCAGATCGTCACCACGCCGAACGGACTGAAGCTCGGCATATACACCGCCGGCAACGATATGCGTCCCGACTGGAAGCAGGACAGCGCAGTCGCCGCAATCACAGCCATGAAGGAGCAGGGCGCGGATTATATAATCTGCATGTTCCACTGGGGCAGTGAGCTCTATTACACGCCTGACACCAATCAGACCACTCTCGCGCACGCCTGCATCGACGCCGGTGCAAATTTAATCTACGGCAGTCACCCGCACTGTCTGGAGCCCATCGAGGAATATAACGGCGGGCTCATCGCCTACAGCCTTGGCAACTGGGTGTTCGGCGGCAGCACAAGACCCTCCGACCCCGACACCGCGATTATTCAGGTCACGCTCAAGCGCGGCGTTGACGGCAGCGTCACCACGGACAGCTACAAGGCTATCCCCTGCTGCGTCAGCAGCAATCTTGAGGGCGCGGCAAACATGTCCGACAACTATAATAATTACTGCCCCACCCCCTACGAGGAGGACAGCGAGGCCTATACGCGCGTCATGTCAAAGCTTGACGGCACATACGAGGCAAAGTCACAGGGCGCAGACTACAGCAGCTGGTACAGCAGCTGGGGCTGATATAAAATTATAAATATTACAAGCATTTTCCCGACCGCGAGTTGCAAAGCGCGATCGGGATTTTTATTTGCCCTCGCTTGTCAACATATTATTATTTACATATTTTGCTTTACATATTTTGGTTGTCTTAATATAATAGACATAAAATAATTCCGCATGATTTAATAATCTAAATCACACGGAATATGTTGAGATATAATATTTTTATTATAATTAATTCACGCTATGCCGAAGAGCGTTTTCCCGTTTTTCATCGAAGCCGCGGCGGCCTCCTCGGGCGTAATGCCCTTCACCTCGGCGATCTTCTCCGTTACGTAGCGCAGATTGCGGGAGTCGTTCCGGCGGCCGCGCATCGGCACGGGGCTGAGATACGGGCTGTCCGTCTCTATGAGTATGCGCTCAAGCGGGCAGATCTGCAGCACCTCTATCGCACGGCGCGCGTTTTTATACGTTATGGGGCCGTCAAAGCCGAGATACCAGCCACGTTTTAAAAGCTCCGCCGCCATTTCTGCGCTGCCGGAATAGCAGTGGAACACGCCGCGCACGCCCTTATGCGCACAGACCGCATCGAAAGAATCCGCGTGCGCCTCCCTGTCGTGTATGATCACGGGCTTGTCGAGCTCAAGCGCAAGCTCAAGCTGCGCATGCAAGAGCGCCTTCTGCTCCTCCTTGCGCGTATCGTCCCAGTAATAGTCGAGCCCTATCTCCCCTATCGCGACGCACCTCGGATGCTGCGCGAGATTATGCAGCTCGCCGAGACTGTCAACCGTCACGCTCTCCAGCTCCTCGGGATGCAGGCCGACCGCGGCATATATATAATCATATTTCTCCGCCAGCGCGATTGCGGTGCGGCTGCTTGCTATATCGCAGCCGGGATCTATAACCAGCGACACTCCCTCCGACGGCAGGAGCTTTAATATCTCATCTCTGTCAGAATCAAAGGCCTTGTCGTCATAGTGTGCGTGCGTATCAAAATACATTTTGCCCTCTCCAGTCATGCTTTTTAATTATTATAACCGCAATCGCCGGATACTGCAACATAAAACCCGGCACGCTGCTGGCGTACCGGGCTTTGGCTGCTTGTGATATTATTGCAAGGGGGAAATATGTCTTACTTGATCTCAAGTCTGCGGCTTGCAGGAATAACTTCCTTCTTCTTCGGCAGAGTGAGGGTCAGGACGCCGTCAGTGTAGCTTGCGTCGATAGCATCGGTGTCAATGCCGGTGACATCAAAGCTGCGGCTGAAGGAACCGTAGAAACGCTCGCGCTTTACGAAGTTCTGCTTCTTGTCTTCCTCGTCGTTGTTGATCTTGCGCTCTGCGCTGATGGTGAGGCAATCATTCTCGATGTCGATCTTAATGTCCTCTTTCTTGAAGCCGGGCAGTTCAGCCTCGAGCTTGAATGCATCGCCGGTATCGGTAACATCGGTACGGAATGCGGAGACAACATTGCTGTTGTTGAAGAAGCTGCGCTCAAGATTATCCAACTCACGGAACGGATCATAGTTGCTCATGTGGCGAATGGTACGATCAAAAGGAATAAGTTCAAACATAATATATACCTCCAAATAATTTATTACTGAATTAATTTTAACTTTGATGGAACTATCATTTCTTTCGTTTCATCATGTATATAAGATACTGCGCAAATGTTAATAAATATAGCTATAAATATGAACAGAATATTAACGTTAGCACTCTTTCGATTTGAGTGCTAATTTTTTATTATATTTATTATATCCCGGGCGCATAAAAAGCTTGACTCTATAACAGTTGTAGAGTTTATAATATGCCATGCTTGTTAAAAGCGAATAATCTGAAAGGCAGTTATATATCTCAATGGAAAAGAACCTCACCACAGGCAGTGTATTCAGAAACGTGGTTATGTTTTCTCTGCCGTATTTATTATCATATTTTCTCCAGACGCTCTACGGCATGGCGGACTTATTTATAATAGGTCAGTTTGAGGGCGTTGCGGACACGACGGCGGTCTCGGTCGGCTCGCAGTTCATGCACGCACTCACGGTCATGATCGTCGGGCTTGCGATGGGCACAACCGTCGGCATAGGTCAGGCAGTCGGCGCCGGTGACAGGAAGCGCGCCTCCCTCGCCGTCGGCAACACGGTCACGCTCTTCATGGTGCTCTCCGTTGTATTGACAGTGCTGCTTTTGATTCTGGTGCGCCCTATCGTCTCTCTCCTCTCCACTCCCGCGGAGGCTGCGGACGGGGCGGCGGCATATCTGACCGTGTGCTTTATCGGCATCCCGTTCATCACGGCGTATAATATAATAAGCTCGATCTTCCGCGGCATGGGCGACAGCAAGAGTCCCATGTATTTTATCGCCGTCGCCTGCGCTGCAAACATCATACTTGACTATATATTTATGGGCGCGCTCAGGCTCGGCCCGACGGGGGCGGCGCTCGGCACGACTATATCCCAGGCCATCAGCGTGATTGTATCGCTCACGGTGATTATAAAGCGGCGCAGCATTTCCGTTGAAAAGTCCGATCTCAGGCCAAACCGCCCGGTCATGGGCAGTCTTTTGTCCGTCGGCATTCCCATCGCGCTGCAGGACGGGCTTATTCAGGTCGCGTTTATTATAATCACGATAATAGCCAACAGGCGCGGTCTCAATGACGCGGCGGCTGTCGGCATAGTTGAGAAAATTATAAGCTTTCTCTTCCTCGTTCCCTCGTCAATGCTCTCCACGGTCTCGGTTCTCGGCGCGCAGAATATCGGCGCGCAAAAGCCGCAGCGGGCTGTGCTCACGCTCAGATACGCAATATTTCTCGCTGCCGGCTTCGGGCTGATCATCGCGATTATCACTCAATTCACGGCGGATTCCGTCGTCGCGCTCTTCACCGACGGCAGCGCGGAGGGCGGTGCAGAGGTCATACGTCTGGGCGGAGAATACTTCCGCGGCTATGTGTGGGACTGCCTCTTTGCCGGCATACACTTCAGCTTCAGCGGCTATTTCTGCGCCTGCGGAAAGTCCGGATTGTCCTTCCTGCATAATATCACGGCAATAGTTCTGGTGCGCGTCCCGGGCGTGTATCTCACGTCAAAGCTCTTCGCCGAGACGCTCTATCCTATGGGGCTTGCGACGGCGTGCGGCTCGCTGCTGTCTGTAATCATATGCGTCATTGCCTTCTCCGTTCTGCGCCGCAAGGGTCTTGCCGTCGCCGCGGGTAATTGAGCCATGGGTGAAAAGAAGTTTTTTTCAATCGGCGATGTCGCGAAGATGTTTCATATCAGCGTGAGCAGTCTGCGGCATTACGAGGCACTCGGTCTCCTGTCCCCGGAGAAAATCGACGCCAACAGCGGATATCGCTACTACAGCGCGCGGCAGTTCGAGGTGCTGAATAATATCAGGTACCTTCGCGCGCTGGATATGCCGCTCCCGGAGATCGCGGATTTCCTCGGCAACAGGGATGTAGACAGAATAGAAGAGAAGCTGCGGCAGCAAAAGGACGCCGTAATTAAAAAGCAGCGCGAGCTTGCGCGTGCGGAGAGGAAAATAGATAATCTCCTCAACCGCCTGAACGTGGCGCAGAGCGCAAAGCTTGACTGTATCGAGCTCGCCGAGGCCGCGCCGTGCCGCATTGTCTGGATGGATGATTCTCTCGAGATCAACGGCTTTCTCGATATGGAGGCGCCCATACGCCGCCTCGAGCATTCCGAGGCGGAGGCCGTGGTCTCCTGGGGCAAAATCGGTCTCGGCATCACGCCCGAGCATCTTGAGCGCGGCGAGTTTTCAAGATACGACGGCATTTTTCTCGTGCTCGACGATGTGGATATTTACGACGGCGAAACTCAGCTCCTGCCGGAGACCGAGTGCGTGCGCGTACTGTTTCGCGGCAGTCACGGCGAGGCACCCGAGCGATACGCGCGATTGCTTGACTATATCCGCGAGGAAAAATTAAAAATCACAGGTCTTTCGCGCGAGGTAAATCTAATAGATTACGGCATCACCAACGACACCGAAAAATTTGTCACGGAAATTATTATCCCCGTGACACGATAAGCGCAGCCCGGCACTGAAAACTCGTGTCGGGCTGTTATATTAATATTATTTATAATTTTCTGGTGATTAGTCGCCGGCGCTGTATATTCTCTTCACGCGCGGGGAGAGGGCGGAGGTCAGGCCGCAGCCTTCGTCGCCGCCTATCAGGAGGGCCTGTGATTGAGAGGAGAGGAAGCCGCCGTTGCCGTCACTGCCGAAGACGGTCACGCTGTCACCGGGGGCGCAGTCAAGCCCGCTCACGTCGGCAAAACACTGATCCATGCAGCACGCCAGCAGAGGGCAAAGTCTGCCGCCGATGAGAAGAGGTGCATGGACGCGGCAGAGCTCCTGATTTAATCCGTCGCCGTAGCCGATGCCTATGGTTGCGACCTTGGCGTCATGCTCAAGATGAAACGCGCCGCCGTAGCCGAGGCTGTCCCCCGCCCTGCGCATTTTCACGGCCGTGATGTAGGTGCGCCATGAGGCGAGCTCCTCTATCCCGTGGGACACGCCGTCAGGGCTGTCCATGTAGAGCGCGCGGCCTATGCGCACGGCGTCGAGAGAATACTGCGGATAGAGCTCGTGCGCCGCCGAAGATGAAATATGGCGGAGAATACCGGTATATCCCGCCTTTTCAAGCTGCCCGACGCCCTGCAGGAAACGGAGGTACTGCTGCTGCGTCAGCTCCGCGTCGGACGTATCGGAGAAATGCGAGAACACACCCCTGACGATAACATGCGGCGCAGAATTTAAAACAGATATGAGCTCATCAAGCTCCTCCCCCGGCTCAACGCCGATGCGGTGCAGGCCGCTGTCTATCTTAACGTGCACCTGTGCCGGTATATTAAGCGCCGCCGCAGTCTCCTCGAGCCCTCGCACAAATTCCGCCGAGCCCGCCGCCAGAGTGAGATTTGCCTTTACTGCACTCTCAAGCTGAAACGGGAGAGCGCTGCCGAGTATAAGTATATTTTTTATATTATTATTTTCGCGCAGCTCAAGCCCCTCTGAAACATGCGCCACTGCAAGCGTATTTATTTCAGGCTCCGACGCGAGCACGGACGCGATGTGCATAAGCCCCAGACCGTAGGCATCATCCTTGAGCACCGGGATAAGCTGCGTCCCCGCCGGCAGAGAGGCGAGAAGCGCGGAGACATTTTTCTTCAGAATATCCGTGTCTATATACAGGCAGGAATTATTCATAATATTCAAAGTTTTTTGCATAACATACACCGTTGGATTAAGATTAAACTTATATAAATACAAACTCGCCGACTATTATACCCGCCGCGGCAGTCTTGCGCAAGTATTATTTATATTAATTATTCATATTTTAGTTCAAATTTTAAAATAATATCTTTATGACTTCTTTATAATAAATTCCCGATATATTTCCGCGATATAAATATATTTCCACCATGCATAAACAAACTATTGACAATGAATATTTATTCGTGCTATACTGCACAACGTCGAGAGACAGATGAAAAAGTGATTCTATATTTTATTATGAGGAGATCAATTGAGAATGAAAAAGACAATTAGTTTGATTCTCGCACTTGTGATGGTTTTCGCACTGTGCGCATGCGGCTCCACTACCTCCGCAACTGAGGCAACTGCCGCTCCCGAAGAGACCGCTGCCGCTGCAGACGATGCAGCTGCTGCAGAAGAGACCACCGGCGGCGAGCTTATACTCGGCACCTCCGCTGACTACGCTCCGTTCGAGTTCATGTACCCCGATGACAACGGCGACATGGTCTACGGCGGCATCGACGTTTTCGCTGCAGAGTACATTGCAGAGCAGATGGGCATGACCCTCAAGGTCGAGAATATGTCCTTTGACTACCTGCTCGCTTCCCTCCAGAAGGGCGACTACGACATGGTCATGGCAGCAATGGAAGCAACTGACGAGCGCAAGAACGCAGCTGACTTCTCCGATCCTTACTACACCGACTACCCCGCAATGATTCTTGTCAAGGCTGACAAGGCTGATCAGTTCCAGACCCTCTCCGACTTTGAGGGACTGAGCGTTGCAGCACAGACCGCTACCACCAAGGAAGCAATCGTCACCGATCAGATGCCCGGTGCAAACCTTGTTTCCCTGCAGAACGTTAACGACATCGTCAACCAGCTCGTCAATGACAAGATCGACGCAGCAGTTCTCGACGGCAGTGTCGCACTGAGCTACGCTGCAACCAACTCTGACCTCGCTGTCGCAGCAGCTTCTGATGAGCTCGGCGCTGCAGAGCCCTACTGCATTGCAGTTCAGAAGGGTGACCCGAAGGGCCTGCTCCCCGCAATCAATGCTGCAATCGCAAAGATGAACGAGGAGAACAAGATCGAGGAGTTCAAGGCAAAGGCTGACGAGCTCTCCGGTGTTGCAGAGGAAGTTTCCGCAGACGCTCCCGCAGATGCAGTTGAGGAGACCGTCGAAGAAACAGCCGATGAGGCAACAGAGGCTGAAAGCGCATCGTAATCTGGCGTTATATAGCCTTACTGAGCATTAAATTATAATTGGAAAGCCGGAATTTCCGGCTTTCCAATTTGTGCGTTATCCCACGCAATTTTCGCGATTTTTATGCGATTTTTATGAGAAAGGAAACCTGATATGTGGTGGTCAAATCTGTTCGCGGACATGAGTCCTGCAAGCTTTTTTAACTTCTCGTTTTTCCCGAAGTACGCGAAGTTCTTCGTACAGGGCGTTGAATACACCCTGCTGCTTGCCGTTGTGTCCGTCGCGCTGGCTGTTCTGCCGGCTCTCCTGCTCGCGCTCATGCGTCTGAGCAAGAATACTATTATTAAACATCTGTCCGCCGCATATATTGCGGTCTTCCGTTCAACGCCGCTGCTCGTTCAGCTGAGCATTATATTCTACGGGCTTTTCGGCGTCATCACTCTGCCGCGCGTGACTATACTCGGCTTTGTGGACATCAGCCGTTTTGTCCCCGGTGTTGTGGCGCTCGCGCTCAACTCCTCGGCATATGTGGCAGAGATATTCAGAAGCGGCATTCTCGCGGTCGACGCCGGACAGACCGAGGCGGCGCGCTCTCTGGGTCTGAACGCCGCAAGCAGCATGCGTCTTGTCGTGCTCCCGCAGGCGATCAAAAACGTTCTGCCGGCGCTGGCAAACGAGATTATAACCATGGTAAAGGAGAGCTCCATATGCTCCACGCTCGGCATGGTTGAGCTGATGTACGCGGCCAAGGCGACGGCAAGCGCCACTTATATCACACTCGCACCGTATACTATGGCAGCACTTATCTACTTCTGCATTAACTACCCCGCCTCCAAGGGAATAGAGGCAATCGAGAGGAGGATGCGCCGTGGCGACAAGCAAAACTGACGCACTTATTTCCGTAAGACATCTCGTAAAGGAGTACAACGACGGCAAGGTCGTGGCACTCAACGACTGCAGCATGGATGTGCAGAGCGGTGAGGTCGTCGCCATAATAGGCCCGTCCGGCTCCGGCAAGTCTACTATGCTGCGCTCTCTCAATCTTCTGGAGACGCCGACCTCGGGCGAGATATATTTCAACGGCGTAAATCTCTCCGACAAGTCCGTTGATATAAACCTGCACCGCCAGAAGATGGGCATGGTGTTCCAGCATTTTAATCTCTTCCCGCACATGACGGTCAAGAAAAATATAACTCTCGCGCCCGTGCATCTGCACCTGCGCACACAGGCCGAGGCGGACGAGGACGCTGTCAAGCTCCTTGAGCGCGTAGGTCTTGCGGACAAGGCAAACGAGTACCCCGCCATGCTCTCCGGCGGTCAGAAGCAGCGCATCGCAATCGTCCGCGCTCTGGCAATGCGGCCTGAGGTCATGCTTTTCGACGAGCCGACCTCGGCACTCGACCCGGAGATGGTCGGTGAGGTTCTCGACGTTATGAAGAAGCTTGCCGAGCAGGGCATGACGATGATCGTCGTGACGCACGAGATGGGCTTTGCCCGCGAGGTTGCAGACCGTGTGCTCTTCATGGCAGACGGCCAGATACTCGAAACCGGCACACCGCAGCAGATCTTCGACAATCCCCAGCACCCCAGACTAAAAGATTTTCTCTCGAAAGTATTATAATTTTATAATTATATTAAAACCGGCGGCACTGATTTGATAGATACTCAGTGCCGCCGGTATGTTTTTATATTTTATTATATATTTAATTCTATATTCTTGCCGGTGATGCCCACGTAGGCGCCTTTGACGGCCTGGGGGGAATCCGGGTGGCAGAGGAGCCATTTGTTGCGCATCCAGAGCATACCGTCCTCGCCGGGCAGGCTGCTGTCGACGGAGTCGAGCGCGGTGTTCGTGCCGTCGGTGAGAACAACAAGGCAGTTAAAGCCGGCATCGCTCAGCCTGCAGGGGGCAAAGTGCAGCACGCGCGGGTATATCTCAACCGGCACATCGGGCGGCAGATACACGCCGACGACGCGTTTGCTGTCGAGCTTGCCGTCGTTTATATCCTCGGGCAGTCCCAGCAGAAGCACAAGGCCGGTCGTGGTGAAGTTCACCTCGCTGCAGCGGTGGTATTCCTCGGCGTTGAGCTTGAAGCTGTGGCCGTTGCAGTATCCCGCCTCAACAGGCACGTCGCCGTAGACAGAGAGCTTGATTTTTTTAGTTATATCCAGCGCCATAAGATGCTCATCAGACGCGACATAGCAGTTGCCGCTCTCGGGAATGGCTATATTAAGCATCGCCTCATGCAGTGCGGACGTATCGCCGAGCTCGAGCACGCGGCCGTAGCGGGAAAAGCGCGCATCGAACACATCGAATAATATTAAATCAGGATTTTTTTCTGCGAGTAATTCAGGCATGCTCATTACAGCAGTCCTCCACTTTCAAAAAATGTCTCCACCATCAGAAGACCGGCGGCGGATTTCTCGAGAGTCTGATTATACCGGCTCTTCTCAATGGGGATATTGTGCCGGGAGTCGACACCCTCGCGCATCTCCGCCATGAGCTTTGAGAGATAATACGGATTCTCAAACATTCTGCCGTAGAGCACGAGCTTTCCCGGGTCAAGCGTGTATATTACGCTTTTGAGTGCAGATGCAAGCGTGAGCACCGCATTGTCGACAAGCTTTGCTATCTCCTCGTCTCCGCTCTGTGCGGCGGAAAACACATCGTCTATCGTTATCGTCGAGAGCTCACGCCCGCGGCAGATGTTCCACAAGACAGGCGTTTTCTCGGGCGATAATATGGCCAGCGCACCGGAGAGTATCGCGGTGGGTGACGCAATAGTCTCAAGGCAGCCGCTCTTGCCGCAGGAGCAGGGCTTTCCCCCGCGCTTTATAACCGGGATATGGCCAATCTCCGCGCATTGCTCGCTGCTGCCTCGCCATATCTTGCCGTCAATCGACAGCGACGCGCCTATGCCGTATTCACAGCGCAGAAAGAACTGCGATGTGAGATTATCGTCCTTTGATTTAAACATCTGCGCGGCAAAGAGGGCGCGGACGTTGTTGGACATCACGCAGGGCAGACCGGTCAGCTCCTCAAAGCGGGCGCAGATCGGGTAGTTTTTCGCATCGAGCGCGCCGAAGCTGTTGCGCACAATGCGGCCGTCTGGTGATGTGATGCCGCGAATGGCGATGCCGAGGCCGATTATACGCTCCCGTTCGAGCTTGTTTTCTTCAGCCAGCTCCAGAACACGTGCGGCAAGGCGCTGCACGGTCTCCTCGGTGTTGCTCTTCTCCTCTATCGGAATCTCCTCGGAGAAGATCACCGAGCCGTCAAGCCATACTGCGGACACTATCGTCTGGCGCAGGTTTATAAGCACACCGAGGGCGCAGCGCGCGTGTGAGTTGAGCTCAATGGCAACCTCACGCCTTCCCGCGCCGCCGCTCGGAACAGGGCCGCCCTCGCAGACGAGCCCCTCTGCTATCATTTCTCCGACAATCTTGGTAATTGCCGCGGGGGTAAGTCTTGTGCTCTCGGCAAGCCGCTTGCGGGACATGCCGCCGTGCTCATGCAAAAGCCTAAGGGCAGCGCTCCTGTTGGTGCGCTTGATGCCCATCATGTTGTCGCCCTCGTGTACCATTGTCAGACTCCGTTCCTCAGCCCGCAGACTGCAGGCTTTTTCTGTTTATTTTGCCGCGCAGCAGTATCAGAACGGCACCGCAAAGCACGGTAAGAATCCCCAGCAGCTTGCGCACGGTCATCTCCTCACTGAGGAAGAATATGCCGATAAAGCAGCTGACCACGGGCATAAGCAGCAGGTACAGCTTCACTACCCACACCTCGTACTGCTTGAGGTTGCGGTAGTAGAAGAAATATATACCGGTCTGTGCAAGTCCGCCGAGTGCGACCATGCCCCACATAAACGGGGTGAGCTTGAACGCATCGGCAGAGATAACGCCGGTTATTGCCGCCGTACTGCTGAAGAGCAGCAGCACGACAAAGTTATTATAATAAGATATGGTGTCTGCGTCCTCGTGATATTTCTCCTGCGCATTTTTAATAATAAACGCATTGACGGTGACGCACATTGCGCTGGAAATGAAGAACAGATCCGTCGGATTCAGACTCATTCCGCGAAAATCCACGCCCAGAACCAGCAGCACGCCGCCTATCATAACAAGCGTACCCAGCCAGTCCGACGCGAAGAGCTTCTTGTGATACACTATCACCGTCGCAAGGTTCACCATCAGAACATCTGTTTTTAAAAGGGCCGTACCGGTGCTCAGTGAGCCTCCGGCATAGCCCAGGTTTGCGAAGAGATCGAGCAGGAAGCCGAACACGCCGATAGCTATCAGCGTGATCAGCTGCTTCTTGCCCTGGCGGAGCAGCGCGGAGAACATGTGATCCTCATACAGCTGCACCGTCAGAAATATCAGTGCTGCAAGGCGCAGAAGCATACCCGCAAGGGCGGCAGAGCCTGTCGCATCGACAAGCAGCTTCGACACGGTGTAATATATTGACCATGACAGTACCATGCCGCCAATCATAAGGACGCTTCTAAGCTTTGTATTCATTTCAGTGCTTCAAACATCGCGCGCAGTGCGGCTTCATCCATGTGTACGGGGTTGTTGTTCATCAGAGGATGGGCGGCGCAGTCACGGCAGAGCTTGTCCATATCGACCTCGCCCAGATCGCCGAGCTTTGTGCGCAGACCGCCGATTTTCTTCAGCTCCGCGATGCGTGCGGCAAGCTCATCCGTCCCGCTCAGGCCGACCTTATGGCAGAGTGCCTCAAGACGCTCGTCCGCATTGATGCGCACGAAGCTGTCGAGAGTGAATGCGCAGGCCTCGCCGTGGGGCATGTGATAATCCTCGGAGAGAGGATAGCTGCAGGCGTGGCATGCTGCGGTCTTCGGTAGAGCGAAAGCAAGGCCGCCGAGCAAAGCCGCGTAAGACATGGCGCTGCGTGCGTTTATATCGCTGCCGTCGCGGTATGCCTTCTCGAGGTTCTCGAGCACAAGGCGAACCGCCTCTGCGGTCATAAGCTCGCAAATGGGCTGATGCTGAACGCTCCAGAAGCCCTCGAGTGCGTGTGCCAGCGCGTCAAGACCGGTGTTCATGGTCGTGCGCGGAGGAACGCTCAGGCAGAGCTCCGGATCAACTATAGCGGCAAGGGGCATGAAGACGGGGTTGTTTATCGTCTTCTTCTCGGTGTCGTGGCTGATAACGGAAACCTGCGTAACCTCGCTGCCGGTGCCGGCAGTGGTGGGGACTGCGATGACGGGCAGGCGCTTTGCCGGGAAGGGGCGCTCGCCGCGGTAGTACTCGAGTGCCTCGCCGCCGTCGAGAGTGATAGCGGCTGCGAACTTTGCAGTGTCGATAGAGCTGCCGCCGCCGATGCCGATTATACCGTCAGCGTTCTTCTCGCGGGCGAGCTTCACGGTCTCCACAACGCCGGAGAGCTGGGGGTTCTGCTCAACACCGGCATAGTATCCGCACAGCTCGTCGAGAGAGGCGCACAGCTCCTCCGCCTTCGGAGCGAAGTGGTGGCCGCAGACGAGAATGCAGCGCTTGAGACCGAGCTCACCGAGCACGTCATGCAGCTTTGCGAATTTTCCCGCGCCGAAGAATATTTTTACCGGCTGGGAATATACAAACTCATTTATCATAGACTTTGTCCTCGATTGCAGCGACCTGAACGGCGAACTTCTTCATGTTCTCCTTGCGCCAATCCTCGAGATCCTGGCACCACTCGGTTGCAAGGAAGGTCTTGACCATCTCAACTGCCATCTCAGGGCCGACTATCCAGCCGCCCATGCACAGGACGTTTGCGTTGTTAATCGCGCGTGCCATCTTTGCAGAGTAGACACCCTCGCATGCGACAGCGTACACACCCTTGTACTTGTTGGAAACAACGCACATGCCGGCGCCGGTGCCGCAGATGAGAACGGCCTTGTCATACTCGCCCTTCTGCACCAGAGGAGCGACCTTATCGGCGACTGCGTAGTAGGGTACGACGTGATCTAAATCCTGGGTTCCGAGATCATCGAACTCTACACCGGCCTCGGTGAGATATGCTTTTATGGCTTCCTTTGCGCTGAAGCCGGACTTATCGCTGCCTATTGCTATCTTCATATTTATATCTCCTCTTAACTCACTTGAGTGCAACAGCCTTCTTGGCAGTCGCAACTATGTTCTCGACGGTAAGGCCCATAGCCTCGCGCAGATACGGTAGCTTGCCGACCTCGCCGAAACGATCCTGTACGCCGACAGCGCACACGGGCAGCTTTTCCTCTGCCAGTGCTTCCAGAACTGCGGACTGCAGACCGCCGATGACGTTGTGGTTCTCTACGGTCAGCACGGCGCCGGTCTTCTTTGCGGCGGCGATGACGCCCTCACGGTCAATGGGCTTGATGGTGTGGACATTGACGACGTGGCAGGAGATGCCCTCGGCTGCGAGCTGATCTGCTGCGGTGAGCACATCGGAGGTCAGGAAGCCGGAGACGAACACGGTAAGATCCGTGCCCTCGCGGAGAGTGTCAACCTTGAAGAGATCAAACTTGTAGTCCTCTTTGAATACAACCGGCAGAACCTTGCGGAAAAGACGGATGTAAACAGGGCCGTTGTAATTATAGATAACGGGCATTGCAGCGCGCAGCTGAACCTCATCAACCGGCTCGAAGATAACAACGCCGGGGATGGAGCGCAGAACGCCGATGTCCTCCATGCTCATGTGCGTGCCGCCGTTGAGCTCTGCAGAGATGCCGGGGTCAGTGCCGACTATCTTGACGTTGCTCTTGGCGTAGGAGATGGAGATTGCAATCTGGTCGCAGATGCGGCGGGTTGCAAACGGAGTGAAGCTCTCTATATAGGGCTTGAAGCCGTAGCTTGCAAGACCTGCTGCGATGGATGCCATGTTCTGCTCGGCAACACCGCAGTCAAACATCTGGTTGGGGAAGCGCTCATACAGTGCGCGTGTGCCGCTGGCCTTGGAAAGGTCGGCATCCAGAACGCACACGTGTTTGTCCTTGGTCATAAGCTCCGCGAGGCATTCCGCGTAAACAGCTCTCATTTCCATAATCTCAGCCCTCCCTGATCTCGGCGATAGCGGCTTTCGCCTGCTCTTCGGTGACGTTGGTGTTGTGGTTGCCGGCGCCCAGCTCTTCTATCCATTTAACGCCGCAGCCCTTGAGTGTGTTGAGTATAACCATGGTCGGCTTGCCGGTGGCACGGTTGGCCTTTGCCTGCTTGACAGCGGCGGAGACCTGATCCACGTCGTTGCCGTCCTTCACGTCGATGACGTTCCAGCCGAAGGCAGCCCACTTGTCTGCAAGAGGCGCAATGTCGTTAACCTGGGCGACAGTGCCGTCTATCTGCAGCTTGTTGTAATCGGTGAAGCCAACGAGGTTGCCGAGACCCTTTGCAGTAGCGAACATAGCTGCCTCCCAGATCTGACCTTCCTGTGACTCGCCGTCGCCGATGATGGTGTAAATCGTTGCACCGTCATTTTCGAGCTTGGAGCCGAGTGCCACGCCGACGGCGCAGGAGAAGCCCTGTCCGAGGCTGCCGGTGGTCATGTCGATACCGGTGGTGAGGTTCATGTCGCAGTGGCTGGGGAGATGAGTGCCGCCCTGGTTGAGGGTGAGCAGCTCCTTCTTGTCAAAATAGCCCTTGTTTGCCAGAGTCGCGTATACAGCGGGACCGGCATGGCCCTTGGAGCAGACAAGTCTGTCACGGCCGGGCATCTTGGGATTTGCGGGGTCAACGTTCATTTCTTCAAAATAAAGCACTGCCAGCAGTTCAACGATGGACAGGCAGCCGCCGATATGGCCAACACCGAGGTGTCCGATGCAGGTCATGATATCGCAGCGGATATCTTTGCATTTTTCTCTGAGATCGCAGTTCAAGGTCATAATCCTCCTGTTTTAATTAAAAGACTTAACCAAATAAATCTTACCCCTATGAGTCCGCTTTGTCAATATATAATCTTGTACAAAACATTTTGAGATTTTTGTTGACATATCCCAGTGCCGGCATTATGATTATTAAAAGAGTTTATTAATTTATTATTTTAATTAAATTATTATATTAAGAGGTGCAAGATGAAAACTTTTACCCCTGTCTACGTTCCGGCCGGTGTGCCGACCTTCCATCTGGAGAGTGCGAAGGAGCAGTTTAACGCATCTGTTGAGCTGCTGCGCGGCATTGATGAGCGCTTTGCCGTCCCCGAGGATATGCTGCTGAGCATAGACGCTCTCAACGCGTTTCTTGACTCTGTAGAGCCTGATCTCATCGTCTTCCAGAACCTGACCTTTGCAAACTCCGCGTATATCTCCGCGGTGCTGCACCGCACAAGCTGCCCGATACTGCTCTGGACTCTGCGCGAGCCCGTTATTGACGGCGGCCGCCTGCGTCTTAACTCCCTGACCGGTGCATACTCCGCTGCAAACGCAATGCGCGCGTTTAATGACCGCCGCTTTGAGTACGTCTTCGGTGCTGCAGACGAGGCACGCGTACATGACGCTATAGCCTCCTGCGTATCCGCCGCAGAGCTCATCAAGAGCATGCACAGCCTCAAGATGTCCGCCGTCGGCCACACTCCCCAGGGCTTCGGCTTCGGCCGCGCTCTCGACGTGGAGCTTTTGAGCGTGTTCGGCGTGGAGCTTGACTCCATCGAGGCACGTGAGCTTATCGACATCGCCAAGGGCTACACCGACGAGGAGTGCGCAGAGTATCTCAAGCAGTCCGAGAAGGCAATGTGCGGCCTTGAGAAAACCCCCGAGAAGAATCTTCTCGACTATGCGCGTCTTTTCAAAGCCTACAGCGAATATGTAAAGAAGAATAACATAGGCGCCCTCGCCTCCCGCTGCTGGCCGGACTTCTTCACCGCCTTCGGCACTCCGGTGTGCGCGGTGCTCTCCATGCTCAATGATCTCGGTGTTGCCGCCGCGTGCGAGTCCGATATATACGGCGCTCTGTCCATGTGGATGGGCATGCATATCTCCGGCGAGCCTGTATTCTTCGGCGATCCCGTATCCCTCGACGAGGGTGAGAACACTCTGACCTTCTGGCACTGCGGCGCTGCCGCCTGCTCTCTGGCACGCAAGGACACCGGCGCAACCGTCGGCGTACATCCCAACCGCAAGATCGGCCCCGCTATGGACTTCGGCTGCGAGGCATTCCCCGAGGCCACCGTTTTCCGTGTGGGTCGTGAGCCGGACGGTTCCTTCCGCTTCTTCATCCTCGAGGGCGAGGCTGTGGACAAGCCCAAGCAGTTCATCGGCACCTCAATCGTCGTCAAGACCGACAACCCCGTGCGCGAGGTCGTAGAGGAGAGCGTCAAGGCAGGCTTTGAGCCGCACTACGCAGTCATAAAGGGCCGCCACGCCGCCACTCTTGAAGCAGTAGCCAACATGCTCGGCATCCCCGTCTGCAAGTATTAATTATAAAATTAAATATAATAATTAAGGGAAGCACCGTGATATTTCGGTGCTTCCCTGTTTTAGTTATAAATAAATATTATTTATATTTATTTCGCGTCGAGCTCGCTGAGGTGCTTCTCTTTCTCGATTCTCAGCTCATCGATCTTCTTTTTGCCGAGGGGATACATGAAGCGGAGGATGAAGAAGATGAGGAAGTAGAGCACTGCGGGGATGAGCACGGAGTCCGTGAACATCATGTTGAGCGTGCTGTCGGTGATATTTGCGGTGTTGAGGACGTTGTCGGTGTAGCCGATGCGCAGCAGGGCGAGGTTTACGAGTATTGCGGCGATGGTCTGGCCGAGCTTGCGCATGAAGGTGAAGAACGCGTAGCTTGTCGCCTCATCGTGCAGGCCGTAGTTTACCTCGTTGTAGTCGATAGCGTCGGTCGCAATCGCCCAGACAAGCAGGAAGATAAACGCGTTGCCTATGCCGGAGAGCAGGCAGACGGCGAGGAACATCCACACGTTGGTTCCGCCGACGAGGTAGAGCGCTAAATTGCACACGCCTGCCATCAGCATGCCGTAGGCGCAGACATCACGGCGGCCGTAGCGTGCGCCGAGCTTGCCGGCGAAGAGCATGATAACCGCGACGGGCAGATACTGGCACACTGTCGGCATCATGGAGAGGCCGGGCTTGTTGAAGTAGTAGTTAAAAAGATAGGTATAATAGCTCTGGCTGAACATCTGTGCGGCGAGGAAGAGCATGCCGACAAAGCAGACTGCCATGTACGGGCGGCTGTGCAGCAGGATCTTTATAACCTTCCAGGTCTGGCCCTTCTCCTTGGGTGCGGGCTTGGTCGGCACGCGCTCTGTCGTCCAGCGGTAGCAGAGGAGATATGCCAGCACGGAGAAGACGGATATGATCACAACGCCGGTGAGTATCTTGCTGTAGCTCATGACGGAAACGCCGCTGTCGGATTTGACATAGCAGAAGCTTATGAGCAGCATTGCGGGCATTGCGCCGAAGGTGGAGCCTATGGAGCGGAACACCGAGAGAGAGGAGCGCTCGCGGTCGTCGGAGGTGATGACCTGTGCCAGGGAGCCGTAGGGGATGTTGATGCCGGTATAGAGCATGCCGAAGAGGATATACGTCACATAGGCGTAGGCGAGATAGCCGCCGCTGCTCAGCCCCGGGATCTTCACGAACATTAATACTGCCGAGATTGCCACGGGCACAGCCAGCGTCTTGAGCCAGCGGCGATAGCGTCCGTCGGGTGCGGGCTCGATGCGGTCAATTATGCGGCCCCAGAGAGGGTCGTTGATCGCGTCCCAGATGCGGGCGACGATGAACATCACCATGATGCTCACAACACCGATACCCAGCACGTCCGTGTAGTACTTCTGCAGCACGCTCTGCACAAGACCGAAAACCAGCAGCGACGCAAGGTCGCCCATGGCGTAGCCGATCTTATCTCGCGTGCCGATGCCGCTCGTGCGGGAAATGTAGCTTTCTTCCATTTCTTGAACTCCTTAATTATATTATATATTTTTATATTATTTTATAATTTCCGGTTAATTTAATCAACAGCGGCTGCGGCGGCTTTGAACACGTCGGTGTACGCGCTGTCCTTCCTGTAAAACACGGCGGGGCGGCCGAGCGGAGCTGACACGGTATATTCACATCCGCCGTGATACGGGGCGCCGCTCCAGAAGTGCAGCCACTCCCCCTCCGGCAGGACCACACGGCGCTTCACCGCGCCTTTAGTTATTACGGGAGCAATAAATAAATCATCGCCGAGGAAGTAGGCATATTCGTCGTGGCTTGCGGAATAGCTGCCCGCTGCCCAGAAGTCGGGGCGTATTGCCGGGATGCCCTGCTTTGCGTCGTCTATGCATTTTTGTATATATACTTTCAGCTTCGCGTGCACGTTTGTGAGCGCCACGGTATGCGGCAGGACATCAGGCGCGTCAAACTGGCTGTTTGCCCAGGGGCGAATGGACTCATGGCTGCGCATCATCAGCGAGAACGCGCCCGCCTCAAGCCAGCGGGTGAACAGCTCGTCATCGCGCTTGAGCTTGCCGAAGGAGAAGAAGCCGCCTATATCCCAGTGCAGCATGGTGACGCCGGAGAAGCCCAGGGAGAAGCACGCCGGCATAATGCACGGCAGGCCGTAATCGCGGGTGTAGTCCGTGTGCTGGTCACCGTTCCAGAGTACGGGGGCGTACTCCTGTATGCCGAGGTAGCCGGAGCGCATGAAGAACATCACGTCCTTCGCGCCGTACTCCTCTATCGCCTCGCGGTTCAGCTTTGCCCAGAGCACCGGCCATTTGTTGTGCAGCAGTGCCGGGTCGCCGTCATGGAGCACGCAGTCCACCGGCAGATATTCGCCGAAGTCCGCCATCCAGCCGGACACACCCAGGTCGAGCATGTTCTGCTTTATGAGCACGTCCTTCGTAAAGCGCACGGCGTCGGGATTTGTCAGGTCGAGCATGCCCGCGTCGAAGGTTGTGGATTTTATGTGATATATCTCGCCCGTCTGCTTTTTTATGAGATAGCCCTTCTCGGCGCACTGATTATATAATCTGCTGTCCTTGACGAGATAGGGGTTGATATACGCCAAAAAGCGCACGCCGCGCTCGTTGAGCTTTTTTATGGCGCCGCGAAGATCCGGATAGAGCGTCTCGTCGACCTCCCAGTTCCACCAGACCTGCTTGCCCATTATCGTGCGGTTCTCGCCTGACCAGTCCTGGCTCCACACGCCGCAGATCTTCGCGCCCGCGTCGAGCATGGCAAAGGCCTTGTCAAGTATGGTCTGCGTGCCGCCCTGCACGCCGAGAATCATGCCGTCCATGCACCAGTCCGGTATGTACTGGCGGTTCGGTATATTAGCCGCGGCAAAGTGCGCGAGCTCACGATAGCTTTCGCCGCTCTGAAGCTTCAGCGAACGCGGGCAGGCATCGAACGAGAATATATAATAATCATCCCCGCCAAAATCCGCGCAGCCGTCGCTGTCGGTGTCAAAGGCAATAAAACGATACTTATCCGTCACGAACACAGGCATGGGCGCATAGCTGCCGATCTGTGAATGCGGCTTCTCTTTATATAATGCCGCCGGGAGCAGTGCTTTTTCAACAATAGTCGACGCCTTTATGTGCTCGGACACGAAGTTTACGACCTTCTCGCCGCGCAGGTTCACCTGTCTGTACTGCTCGCCGCCGCCGAACACTGCCTCATCCCTCACGGCCGGCAGGCTCAGCTCATATGACCAGCCGTCCTCGCCCGTGAATTTTATCTCGGCGCCGTTTGTTATCCCGGCGTACTCAAGCTTGAGCTCATGGCCGCCGGCGCTGAATATAACGCCGCTCTCAATTTCACGTGCCTCCGTGAGCGCGACCCGCTCCGCCTCAGTTACAGCGGTCTTTACGCTGCCGCGTGAGGATGTGTAGCTCTTCTCCTGCCGCACGGCAACGGCAAAGGGCTTATCCGGGCTGTGCGATATCAGCTGCCGCCCGTTGTCCGACAGTGCCCATCCGCTGCCGGTTTCTGTTTTCAGCATTTAATTTTAAACCTCCTGATTAAATATAATTCTCATGCCGTATATTTGTTTATAAATTAATATTACAATAAACACGGCTGTTGTTAAATCCGTTAACAAATCCTGTCTATATATTAAGGTCTTAACGTTACATTGTCAAGAATGAACCATTGACTTTTTTAACAGCGTGAATTAAACTTGACTGCGAAAGGACGTGCGCGAAATGGATAAATCACCTGTCTCGAATACGATATCACGAATCATAGACATGATACTCGCCGGATTCTGGTGGGTAATTTGTTCACTGCCCTTAATAACTATAGGCGCATCAAGCACGGCTTTGTATTACTCTATTGCAAAATGCGTCCGGCATGAGCGCGGCAGACTGACAGCCTGCTTCTTCTCCACATTTAAGAAAGAGTTCAGGCAGAGCACGCTCACCTGGCTTATATACATCGCGTACATCTCGATCATGGCAATCGACGCAATGCTTGTCGAGCAGCTCGGCCTCGGCAGCGGCTTCTTCGGCATTCTGCGCTGGATGTTCTTCCTCCCCGCGCTCCTGACGCTGCCGTGGATGTTCGCGTATATCTCACGCTTTTCCAATAATATAAAAAACAGCTTTAAGTTCGTGGGCTGGCTGACGATGCGGCACATATGGCGATCTGTTTTAATGGCGGCGGAGCTTATCACGGCTGCGGTTATATGCTGGCTGACGCCGATGCTGCTGCCGCTTCTGCCCGGCGCGCTGTGCCTTTTGATGAGCCTGCATATAGAGCCGGTATTCCGCGAATATACAGAGGATCAGGGCGATGAGCACACCGACACCTGGTATAACGAGTAATCTTTTATAATAAATTAAAATAAAACCCGGAGGAACAGCTTTATGACGAAAACCATAGAGACATTCGCGTCCGAAAAAGACGGTCTGCTGCTGAAGCTTGATAATCTTGAGCTGCTGCGCCACACCTCGGACAGCCCCGCAATTTTTGCCGGCCGCGGTAAGGAGAGCATCAGCATGTACCGCGGCAATTTCGACATTGAGGACCGTGTTGAGGAGCGCTTTGCTCTGCGCCTGAGCGAAGTAAACGGCGATGTGCTCAGCTTCACGCACCCGGACATGACCGGCGAGCTCACGCTGCGTATTGCCCATGACGGCGATTATTTAAGGCTTGCGGCAAGCTGTGCTGATAAAAGCATAAACCGCCTCTGGATTCGCCTTTCCGCCGATGAAAACGAGCATGTGACCGGCGGCGGCGAGCAGTACTCCGCACTGGATCTGCGCGGCAAAATATACCCCATATGGACACGTGAGCAGGGCGTGGGCCGCAACAAACTCACGGAGATAACCCGTCTTGCCGATGCAAATGACGGCGGCGGCGGAGATTATCACACCACGTTTTTCCCGCAGCCCACTATTATCTCCTCCCGTCTCTACTGGGCGCATCTTGAAAATTACGAGTACTCCGAGCTTGACTTCCGCGCGAAGGGCTTCCACGAGATCGGCATATGGGCAAATAGCTTCTCCCTCGTTCTCTCTGCTGCCGGCAGCTATCGTGAGCTCAACCGCAGTCTTACAGCACTCCTCGGCCGTCAGCCCGTTCTGCCGGACTGGGCGATGAAGGGCATATGGCTGGGCGTACAGGGCGGAACGGAGCGCACGCTCGAGCTGCTCAACCGCTGCCGCGAGGGCGGCATGGACGTCTCCGCCGTGTGGATACAGGACTGGGAGGGCCGCCGCATCACGTCATTTGGCAAGCGCCTGCAGTGGGACTGGCGCTGGAACCGCGAGATGTACCCCGATCTGGACAAGGCCATTGCCGCGGACGCCAACACGCGCTGGATGGGTTATATAAACCCCTATCTCGTTGAGGGCGGCGTGCTCTTCAACGAGGCGCAGAGCCACGGCTATTTCGTGAAAAAGCAAAACGGCGAGGATTATTTATTCGACTTCGGCGAGTACGACTGCGGCGTTGTCGACCTGACGATGCCTGCAGCATACGACTGGTATAAAAACGTTATCAAGACAAATCTCATCGGCCTGGGCTTCCGCGGCTGGATGGCGGACTTCGGCGAGTATCTCCCGGCGGACTGCGTATGCTGCGGCGGCAGCGGCCTGCAGATGCACAACAAGTGGCCGATGCTCTGGGCAAAGTGCAACCGCGAGGCCGTAGAGGAGGCAGGTCTTCTCGGTGACTGCGTGTTCTTCATGCGCGCCGGTGCCGCCGGAAGTCAGGCGTACTCCACTCTGCTCTGGGCGGGTGATCAGAACGTCGACTGGTCGGACGATGACGGTCTCCCCTCCGTCATAACCGCGGCGCTCACCTCCGGCATGAGCGGCTTTGGCCTGCACTCCTGCGACGCCGGCGGATACACCACGCTCTACGGTCTGCACCGCGATGAGGAGCTGCTGCTGCGCTGGCTCGAGTTTGCCTGCTTCACGCCTGTCATCCGCACCCACGAGGGCAACAGGCCGGACGATAACGTTCAGCTCTACTCAAGCCCCGAGATTATTAAAAACGCCTCACGTCTTTCTGACATTCACACCGCGCTCCTGCCGTATCTCAAGCACTGCGTCGAGCAGAACGCCGAGGAAGGCGCGCCCGTCATGCGTCCGCTCTTCTATAACGCTCCGGACTGCGCCCGAGCATATGAGCGCGATCTCTACAGCTACTATCTCGGCGATGACGTGCTTGTCGCGCCCGTCGTCAAACCGGGTGAGAGCACGCGCAAGCTCTGGATTCCGGAGGGCGAATGGGTTCACCTCTGGACCGGTGAGGGCTATTCTGCCGGTGACGTCTGCGTAAACGCGCCCACGGGCGAGCCGCCCGTATTTTATAGAAAGGGCAGCAGCTTCGCCTCCCTCTTCGACAGCATTGCCGGGCTTCGTGCATAATATAAAATAATATAAATAGGTAATATTTCCGCGGGAAATCGTGTGTATGCATGTTCCCGCGGAATTTTCTTGTAAAGCTGCCGTTAAAAGCGCCAATTTTGAGCCAGATCATGGAAGTATTTCATGCCCGTTTAGCTGATTTGCACAAAAAACAGGTGCAAAAATTTACGTTCACGACAGTTTTAAATTCTTTACAAATTGCGCGTCTGACATTATAATAAAGCTACCCGATAGAGCTCCGTGATGAGCTCCGGATTTTTTTGGTGAAAGTTAATTAACAGTGTTAATTAATAAATTAAAATTTATCAAAAGGAGACACAAAATGAAAAAAGCGCAGAAACTGATTGTTCTCTTCCTCGCTCTGGCAATGTGCTTCTCTCTCGTGGCATGCGGCAGCTCTTCCTCCACCGCAGCAAGCTCCACGACTTCCGAGAGCAGCGACAGCGCCTCCGCAGGTGAGATCACCATCAACTTCCCCTGCATCTGGGTCGGCACCGACTCCAAGGCAAACTACTTCGCAAAGCTGGTTGAGGACTTCAACGCCGAGAACGCCGGCTCCATCAAGGTTGTTATTGAGGAGCAGACCGACTACCAGGCATACCGCGACAAGATCCGCACCACCCTCACCACCGGCTCCGCACCTGACATCTGCATTCTGGACACCACCTTCGACATCCAGGCATATCAGGAATCCGGCAAGTTCATGGATCTGACCCCGTACCTCGAGGACGGCTGGGGTGACAACTTCACCGACGGCTGCTTCGACGCGTGGGCAGTTGACGGCAAGACCTACATTCTCCCCTTCGAGAGTGCAATCTTCCCCATAGTTTACAACAAGGAAATCCTTGCAGAGGCAGGCTGGGACACCTTCCCCACCACCTATGACGAAATGTTCCAGATGTTCCAGGACATCAAGGATGCAGGCTATGCAGCAGTCGGCCAGATGGCAGGCGACAACGCATGGACCTCCATGCTCTGGTACTCCCTGATTGTTGAAGCAATCGGCGGCAAGGACGTCTATGCAGACGGTCTGAGCAACCCCGCATTCGTCGAGGCTGCCGGCGTTCTCAAAGAGATGTACAACTACACCTTTGACGGCGCTGTTTCCGCAACCGCATCCGATGTCAACGGCCACTTCATCGCACGTGACACCGCTCTCTACCTCAACGGTCCCTGGTGGATCTCCAACTTCTACAAAGAAGAGAACAACGGCCTCAACGAGGTCTGCGACGTTGCTACCAACCCCGTCTATGAAGGCGGCAAGGGCGACGGCACCGGTCTTGTGACCACCGTTCAGGGCTTCCTCGCCTGCGCAAAGCAGGACGATCCCGCAAAGGAAGCTGCTGTTGTCAAGTTCCTCAAGTACATCTCCGAGCCTGAGCGCGTCTCCGAGTGGGCACTCGACTCCGGCGCAATGTTCTTCATCAAGTACACTCCGTCCGAAGAGACCAACGAGATCTCCCAGAAGTTCACCGAGATTGCCAACAATGCAAGCTACACCATTCTGCACGTCAACGGCAACTTCCCGACTGCCTTCTCCACTGAGTTCCCGGCAGCTGTTTCCTCCCTCGTCCTCGGACAGGTTGATGAGCAGGGCTTCGTCGACATGCTGCAGACCGCTATCGACAACGCAGCCTGATCTCATTGAAACGAATTCTCTCTAATTAATAATAGCAAAAATAATTCTGCCGGGCAGGCTGTTCTTGCCTGCCCGGCTCTCTTTATAAGCATGAGCATATATCTGCCTGGCTTATCAAAGAAGCCTGATAATATTTATTATAATTTATATAATAAAAGGCTTTTTTGATAATCCAAGGAGGTGACGCGATGAAACCAACTAAAAACGATCGGTGGGCACTTACAGCATTCATGGCGCCGGCACTGATCATGATGATCGTCTTCTTCGTGATACCTGTCCTGTATGTTGTTGTAGTCAGCATACTCAAATGGAACGGTATTACCTCGCCGACCTTTAACGGCCTGAAGAATTTTGCCCTGCTTTTCAAGGACAAGGCGTTCATCCGCTCTATTGTGAATAACGTTATATGGGCTTTTACCGCGGCGTGCATACAGGTACCGCTTGCAATGCTCATGGCGATTATCCTCTCACGCAAGCCTAAGGGCTGGAAGTTCTTCCGCACGGTGTACTTCTTCCCGCAGGTTATCTCCGGCATCGCGCTGGCCATGCTCTGGCGCGGCATCTACAACGCGGACTACGGTCTTCTCAACGGCATTCTCAAGGCTATCGGCCTCGGGCAATACGCCTGCGACTGGCTGGGCGGTCTGAAAACCGCATTCCCGTCCGTGCTTATCTACTGGGTATTCTACGTCGGCTATTACATGGTCATCATGATGGCTGATATAACGACCATCGATCAGAGCTACTACGAGGCCGCGACTATCGACGGCGCAACAGATTTCCAGCAGGCAATTTATATCACGATTCCTCTCATTAAGAAGACCTCGCTCCTCACCTGCGTAACTCTCGCGAGCATCATGGGTCTGCGTCAGTTCGAGCAGGTCTACATGCTCACAAACGGCCAGCCCGCAAACACCACGTCCACGATAGTCCTCTATCTCTACAAGAAGATGCAGGATGCAAACTACGGCATGGCGAGCGCGAGCGCGGTAATTCTTA
Organism: bacterium; assembly: GCA_963590455.1. Taxonomy (GTDB): domain Bacteria; phylum Bacillota; class Clostridia; order Oscillospirales; family Oscillospiraceae; genus Limivicinus. The sequence goes on from CAVAPH010000013.1 coordinate 29,358, forward strand.
TCATCGTCGGTATTCTCTTTATCGTCTGCATCCGTGCACTCTTCACCGGGCGCGATGATAATCCTCTGACGGCAAAGAAAAGGAGGAAAGGTTAATGGAAAACAACACTGTCCTCTATAAATCGCCGTGGGAACGCGTAAAGCATGGGCTTCTCACCTTCTTCCGCTGGTTCCTTATAATCTTCTTCGCGGCGTACACGCTCTTCCCGCTCATCTGGCTTGTCATATCCTCGTTCAAGACGAACTATGAGCTTCTGACCGACCCCTTCTCCCTGCCCGCCGTGTGGCAGATCCAGAACTACGTAAACGCACTGACCGTCGCGGGTCTCGGGCGCATGCTCCTCAACTCCGTTATCGTCGGTCTCGGCGCCACGTTTATCAACGTAATCATCGCCAGCATGAGCGCCTATTGCATCTCCCGCTTCAGATTCCGCGGACGTGAGAAGTTCTACGGGCTCTTCACCGCCGGCATACTCATCCCGCTCAACGCGCTCATGGTGCCGTACTTCGTCATCATCAACAAGCTCGGTCTCTATGACACCTACGGCGGCATGATACTCCTCTACACCGCAATAGGCATCCCGATGTCCACCTTCCTCATCCGCGGTCTGATGGACTCCATCCCCATGGAGCTTGAGGAGGCGGCATATATCGACGGCTGCGGCTTCTTCAACCGCTTCTGGCACATAATCCTGCCGCTCTCCCGTACCGGTATTGTCACCGCCGCAACCTTTGAGTTTCTGACCTGCTGGAATGAGTTCGTGTTCGCAAACCTCATCGTCTCCTCCGAGAAGCTGCGCACGATCCAGGTCGGCATCCGCTACTTCACAAACCAGTTCTCCACCGACTACGTCTCCATGTACGCTGCAATCGTCATCTCGATCGTCCCCTCGATACTTGGCTACATCCTCTTCCAGGAGCAGATCATCAGCGGCATGACCAGCGGCGCCGTAAAGGGATAAAATATAGTGTGGAGTGTGATATAGTGTGGAGTGTGGAGTGTGGAGTGTGGAGTGTGGAGTTATCGCCTTTCTCTTCACGCTGATATATTTCACGAGTCCATGACCGGCTGCGCCGGCATGGGGTAAGAAACTAGATAAGCAAAAAAACGGCAGTTGCCCTGGAATTTTGGGGCGCTGCCGCTTTTTTAGTGTGGAGTGTGGAGTGTGGAGTGTGGAGTTGGGGGGGCTTTCGCTTCGCTCAGCGGGAAGGTTGCTGGTGAGCTGGATGGTTCTAGAATCTATGTCTATGCTGACGTAGAAGTTAGGACGGTTCCGGCCTAAGTT